>DASUKT010000262.1:0-9784 GCA_036278575.1 Pseudolabrys sp.
GCGGGAATGGCCCACACCGCGTTGCCTGGCGTTTCCAGAATCTTCGCGAAAATCTTGAAGCCCGAGCCGCGGAACGCTTCGCTCACGTCCTGCATGACGATCGGATTGCGCAGGTCCGGCTTGTCGGTGCCATACTTGCGCAGCGCCTCGGCGTAAGGGACCAGCGGAAATTTCTGCGTCACCGGCTTGCCGTCGGCGAACTCCTCGAACACGCCGCGGATCACGGGCTCGACCGCATCGAACACGTCCTGTTGCGTGACGAAACTCATTTCCAGGTCGAGCTGGTAGAACTCGCCGGGCGAGCGGTCGGCGCGCGCGTCCTCATCGCGGAAGCACGGCGCGATCTGGAAGTAGCGATCGAAGCCCGCCACCATGATGAGCTGCTTGAATTGCTGCGGCGCCTGCGGCAGCGCGTAGAACTTGCCGGGATGCAGCCGCGAGGGCACGAGATAGTCGCGCGCGCCTTCCGGCGAGGACGCGGTCAAGATCGGCGTTTGGAATTCGAAGAAGCCTTGCTCCTTCATCCGCCGGCGGATCGAGTCGATCACGCGACCGCGCAACATGATGTTGTTATGCAGATGCTCGCGGCGCAGATCGAGGAAGCGATACTTGAGGCGGATGTCCTCCGGGTAATCCACCTCGCCGAACACCGGCATTGGCAGATCGGCGGCCGGCCCCAGCACTTCGATCTCCGCAACGTAGACCTCGACGAGCCCGGTGGGCAGTTCGGGGTTCTCGGTTCCTGCCGGGCGCGGGCGCACCTTGCCATCGACGCGCACCACCCACTCGGCGCGCAGCTTCTCGGCCTGCTTGAAAGCCAGGCTGTCGGGATCCGCCACGACCTGAGTGATGCCGTAGTGGTCGCGCAGGTCGATGAACAGCACACCGCCATGGTCGCGGATGCGATGACACCACCCGGAAAGCCGCACCTCTTTGCCGACCTCGGCTTCACGGAGTGCGCCGCATGTATGGGTGCGATAACGATGCATGGTCATTCCGGTATGAGGTCTTTATTGACGTGCGAGGCGCGCGGACCCGCCTTCGTGAAGCCCGCTTGAGGAGCCAAGGAAGGGGCGCATCCACGCGCTGAATCTCCCGCCGTTTGGGCGGAAGATATGTGGAAAGCGCACGAGGAAACGGTCTTTGTCAAGGTAACGGTCCTCAGACACTCACCTGCCAATGTAGCTTGCCAAGATCGTCCTGGTATGGGTTAGACTCGCAGAGCCCAATGCAACCAATCACGACAACCGAGGAACTCGCCGAGGTGTGCGCGCGTATGGCGCGACACCCATTCGTCACCGTGGACACGGAATTTCTGCGTGAGACGACCTACTACCCGCTACTGTGCGTGGCGCAGATCGCAAGCGCCGACGAAGCAGTCGTCGTCGATGCCCTGGCCGAGGGCATCGACCTTTCGCCCTTTTTTGCGCTGATGACCAACGAAGACGTGGTCAAGGTTTTTCACGCCGCGCGGCAGGACATCGAAATCGTCTGGAACCTGGCGAAGAAAATCCCGCACCCGATCTTCGACACACAGGTCGCCGCCATGGTGCTCGGTTATGGCGATTCGATCGCCTATGACCAATTGGTCCAGCGCATCACCGGCGACACGCTCGATAAATCCCACCGCTTTACCGACTGGACTCGACGCCCCCTCACGGGCGCACAGCTGACCTATGCGGTTTCCGACGTAACCCACCTGCGCGATCTCTATCTCAGGCTCGCCGAAGACCTGGCCAGCCGCGGCCGTTCGCAGTGGGTCGACGCGGAAATGAAGGTGCTCACCTCACCCACGACTTACCGCATGGATCCGGAGCACGCGTGGGAACGGCTCAAGAACCGTGTCCGCAAGCCGAAGGAGCTTGCGGTGCTGATCGAAGTCGCCGCCTGGCGCGAGCGCGAGGCGCAAACCCGCGATGTGCCGCGCGGGCGCGTTCTCAAGGACGATGTCGTCGGCGACATCGCCGTGCAGGCGCCGATAACAATCGAGCGGCTCGGGCATCTTCGGTCGCTTCCCAAGGGCTTCGAGCGTTCACGATGGGGCGACGCGATCATCGAGGCGGTCAAGAGAGGTTTGACGCGGGATCCGAGCACGCTGCCACGGATCGAGCGTTTTCGTCCGGCCAACAATGGCGCAGCCACGGTCGAACTGCTCAAAGTATTGCTGCGCATGACGGCGGAACGCCACGGTGTCGCCGCCAAGGTGATCGCCACCGTCGACGAGCTCGACCGCATCGTCGCCGACGACGAAGCCGACGTGCCGGCGCTTAAAGGTTGGCGTCGCGAGCTGTTCGGCGAAAAGGCCCTCGCACTCAAGCACGGCCGCCTCGCGCTTGCGGTGGACAATCACCGCGTGATCGCGGTGGAAAAATCCTGACGCGCTCGACGCGCGATCACAGGCAGTCGCCTTTCAAGTATTCCTTTCGCCGAACAACTCGGCCGCCAACGCCCGCGTCACCGGCCGATGTTGCCGCATCGCCTCGCGATCGAGCCGCGCGATGGCATCGCGCGCCGCAGCGAATGAACGCTCGATCCGCGTCACCAGATAGCTGACGAGAGCTTCGTCGACGGCAAGCTGCCGGTCGGCGGCAAGCTTCACGATCACCGATCGGAGCAGCCCGTCGTCCGGGGCCGCCAAGGTAACCACAGGTAGCGCGCGCAGCCGTGAAGCGAGATCGGGAATGTTCACTGTCCATCCGGAAGGGACACTGACGGCCGTCAGCAGCACGAAGGCGTCCTCTTCGCGCGCAAGATTGAGCAGGTGAAACAACGCGCGTTCGTCCGACGCGTCCGGCGCGACATCTTCCACCACAAGCGCGCCCATTGCGAGCGCCCCCGGCAAATCGACCTGCGCAAGCGCATGCGCCGATACTGATCGGGCGCCCGCATCGGCGGCCCAGATTGCAGCGAGATGGCTTTTTCCGGAGCCCTCCGGTCCGACGACGACGACGATGCGGGTCGGCCAGTCCGGCCAGCGCTCGATCAATGCAAGCGCCGTTTCATTCGGCGGCCCGCTCAAAAAATCCTCGCGTGCAAAGCTCTCGGCGTGTTCGAACGCCAGGGCCAGTTGACGCGGACGAAACGAGGCACTCATCGACTTAGCGCGCGCCTTTGCCGGTATAGAGCGAGCTTGCGAGATAGCGTTTAAGGGCGAAGCGCGCGAGGACGCCGAGCGTGGCGGCGAGCGGCACCGCAACCAGCAGCCCCACGAATCCGAACAAATAGCCGAAGGCAAGCAGCGCAAATATCAGCCATACCGGGTGCAAGCCGACGCTTTCCCCGACGAGCTTGGGCGATAGCACGTTGCCTTCGAGAAACTGTCCGAACAGGTAGATGCATAACACCGTGAGAATGGTCCCCCACTCCGGCCAAAATTGCGCAACGGCAACGCCAAGCGACAGAATGAGCCCGGTCATCGAGCCGACGTAGGGGATGAATGTGATGATGCCCGAAACGAGACCGATCAGCAGGCCGAAGCTCAAGCCGACCAGCATCAGTGATACCGCATAGAATGAGCCGAGGATAAGGCACACGGCGGTTTGGCCGCGCACGAAACCGGCGATGGCCGCATCCACTTCCCGCGCGAGTTGGTGCACCGTCTTGCGCTGATGCACGGGAATCCAGTTATCGACGGCCTTCACCATCCGGTGCCAGTCGTAGATCAGATAAAACGCCACGACCGGCGTCACCACAACGAGCGAGAACAGCGATACAAGCGCCCTGCCGCCCGACCACAGAGAACGAAGAAAAGTTGTCAGCCACCCAACGCCCTGCGTCACAAGATCGCTGATGGATTGATTGGCATTAAATCCGGCGCCCAGGAGTTTCTGCACCCAGGGCCGGCTTGGATCGCTCAACACCGTCTGAATGCGCGCGACGTAGGTCGGAATGCTGGCGATGAAGGACGCCAGTTGCTCGCCCAAAATCGGCGCGATTAGAAGGATGATCACAACAATCGCCATCACGACGAGCGAGATCATCAGCAGCGCGGCGACCAGGCGGTTGACGCCGAGCTTTTCGACCCGGTCGGCCAGCGGCGTCAAAATGTATGCAATGCCGAGGCCGGCCACGAAGGGCAGCAGGATATCGCTCAACAGCCATAGCGCCAGCACGCAAAGGGCCAGCGCAACGAGCCAGAAAATCACCTGCCGTTCGAACGTCATGGCTCCGCCCCGTTCGGCGTCGCGGCCCGCTTCAGGCAGCCCCCTTGGTACGCTCACGATCCGGCGGACGTCGCGCCCATGTGGCGCACCCACTCGGCGACATAGGCGGCGACGGACAACAAGGTCAAGGCCGCCACGATCGCCATGCAGACAAGCTCGAAGACGCCGGTCGAGACGTGGAAACCCAGCGAGCCGAGCACCACGCACGCGAAGATGATCTGCGCTGCCGTGTTAAGCTTGGAAACCAGGAGTGGGCGCACCTTCATCGGATTTCCAAGCAGCCAGGACAGGATAACCCCGCCGATGATCATGATGTCGCGCGAGACCACGAGAATCACCAGCCAGCGTGGAATCTCCCCCGCAATTCCCAGCGTGACATAGATCGAAACCAGGAGCGTCTTGTCCGCCAGAGGGTCCAGGTAGGCGCCGAGCTCGGTGGTCATATTGAAGCGCTTGGCGAGATAGCCATCGACCGCATCGCTGATGCCGGCCGTCAGGAACAGCGCGAAAGCAAACCACATCGCGCCGGACGCGATCGCCCAGACCACGACCGGCACCAGCAGGATGCGTCCCAATGTAATGAGGTTTGGAATACTCAACTGTCGGCGCCCCAGTCGCCGTTACGCGAGCCTGCGGTCAGCAGCCCGGCACCTGCTTCGAGAGCCACTATAACGACGATCCCGCCATTGCGCGACCTGCGATTTCCACGTACGACCCCGGCAAATCACGAGGGCCCATGATGGCGGATGAGGGGCGCGGCCTGACTTACGCACAAGCCGGCGTCGATATCGATGCCGGCAATCGGATGGTGGACCTGATAAAGCCTTTGGTGCGCGCCACCGCCCGCCGGGGTGCCGATGCCGAAATCGGAGGCTTCGGCGGCCTGTTCGATCTCAAACGCGCCGGCTTCTCCGATCCTGTTCTGGTCGCAGCGACGGACGGTGTTGGCACCAAGGTGAAGATCGCAATCGAAACGGGCCGGCACGCCACGATCGGCATCGATCTTGTCGCCATGTCCGTCAACGATCTGGTGGTCCAGGGCGCCGAGCCCTTATTCTTTCTCGACTACTTTGCCTGCGGCAAGCTGCAGCCGGAAATCGGCGCCGCCGTGGTCGCGGGTGTCAGCGAGGGATGCAAGCAGGCCGGCTGCGCCCTAATTGGCGGGGAAACGGCCGAAATGCCGGGTCTCTATCGTGGCGGCGATTACGATCTTGCCGGTTTTGCCGTCGGCGCCGCGGAACGCGACCAACTGCTGCCGCGCAAGGACATCAGGCCTGGCGACGTCATCATCGGGCTCGCTTCGTCCGGCGTGCATTCCAATGGCTATTCGCTCGTGCGTTCGGTCGTTGAAAAAACCGGATTGCGGTGGAGCGATCCCGCGCCGTTCGACCCTGGGCATTCGCTCGGTGAAGCGATCTTGACGCCGACGCGCATCTACGTGAAATCCTGCCTCAAGGTGTTGCGCGAGACGAAAGCCATCAAGGCGCTGGCGCATATCACCGGCGGCGGATTTCCCGACAACGTTCCGCGTGTTTTGCCCGCAGACCTCAGCGCGCACATCGATCTTGCACGCGTGCCGGTGAAGCCTGTGTTCAAGTGGCTCGCAAAAGAGGGAGGCATTGCCGAGGCGGAAATGCTGCGCACCTTCAATTGCGGCGTCGGCATGATCGTCATCGCCGGCAAAGAGCAGGCGGATGCCGTCTTGCAATCGTTTATACAAGCCGGCGAGCAAGCGCTCGTGTTGGGCGAAATGGTTGGCGCCTCCGGAACTGCGCGTGTCACTTACGCTGGCCGGCTCAATCTGACACCGCTATGACCCGCAAGCGCGTCGCGATCCTCATTTCCGGCCGCGGCTCGAACATGACGGCGCTCATCGAGGCGACAAAACACGAAGGCTATCCGGCGGAAATCGCGCTGGTCGTTTCAAATCGGTCCGATGCCTCCGGCCTTGAATCGGCGCGCGCTGCGGGCATCGTCACGGAGATCGTCGATCACGCGATCTACGGAAAGGACCGCGCCGCTTTCGAGGAAGTCTTGCAAGACGCGCTGCGGGAGCACCAAATCGATCTCGTTTGCCTTGCCGGATTCATGCGTCTGCTTACCGACGACTTCGTCACGCGCTGGTCGAAACGCATGCTCAATATCCACCCGGCGTTACTCCCGTCCTTCAAGGGGCTCGACACGCACGAGCGCGCGCTTGCCGCTGGTGTGAAGGTTCACGGCGCCAGCGTCCATTTCGTTGTGGCGGAGATGGACTCAGGCCCCATCGTTGCCCAAGGCGCAGTGGCCGTGCACGAGGATGACACGCCGGCAACGCTCGCGGCGCGGGTCCTTGCGGTCGAGCACCGCATCTATCCGCTCGCCTTGCGGCTGGTGGCCGAAGGCCGCGTTCGCGTCGAAGACGGCCGATGCAGGCTAACGGGCACGACGGTGAGCGCCGACTCAGCGCTCATTGTTCCGTTTGAGCGTCTCTAGCGCCTGTCCTTTTCCACAAGGCGGGTTCCGAGGCCGTTGCAAGACATCCGCGGCGCTATACTTTCGTGATTCCAGGGGAAGATCGTCACCCGCATTGAATTTTTGCCGGCCGCCGCTGTTATAGACCTTAAGTGCGCTTCGACTATCCGCCGCGAAATGCGTTCAACACCTCAGGGGAACGTCATGAATGGGAAGAGCGAGCAAAGGCTGATCTATCCGGGCCTCGCCGGATTTTACGAAAGCTGGGGAGACATCAGCTACACGCTGGTGCGCGTCATCATCGGCTACATCTTGTTCATGCACGGTTGGGGAAAAATCGGAACCGGCATAGGCGGCATCAGCGCCTACATGGCCAAACAGGGTCTTGAGCCGGCCATATTTTTCGCCGGCGCGGCGATGTTTCTGGAAACGGTGGGCGCCATCTGCGTTGCCATCGGATTGTTCACCCGCTTCTTCGCTGCCGCGCTGGCGATCGAGATGGCGATTGCATTCCTCGATGTCCATTTCGCCAAAGGCTTCGCGGCCAGTAAAGGCGGCTTCGAATACGTGCTCCTCATCGGCATCGTGCTGTTTGCGATCGCGATCCGGGGCGGCGGTCCCTACTCGGTCGATCGCGCGATAGGCAAAGAGCTTTGATCGTGCTCAATGGCGAAGCGCGGGTGCTCTAAGCCCGCGCTTTCCGTATCCACACCTTGTTGTCGTGGAAGGCCGCGCCGCAATAGGGCGCGATAGCATCCGCTCCGGTCAGCGTGTTGATGCCGCAGCCATCCTCATAAGCGCCGTTCGGCCAGATCGACTCCGCTATCAGCACGCCACGGCGCACGCCGTCGAAGTGCCGCGCGTGCAGACGCACCTCCCCTCTCCGGTTGCCGAGCACGACATAATCGCCATCGGCGATGCCGCTTGCGGTGGCGTCGTCCGGATGAATCATGACTTCGGGCCGCTTCTCCTGAGCTTGCGAGGTCGGCATTTCGGTGAATGTCGAATTGAGAAAGCCGCGTGCGGGTGACGTGGCAAGCCGGAATGGGTGTTCGCCATCTGCTTCTTCGATCACTGTCCAATAGTCGGGCAGTTTCGGCATCCGGTCGTATGGGCCTCCGTGCACACGACTGCGGAATGGCACATTCGGCCAATCCGGTTTGAAGCGGAATTTGCCGTCCGGCCATGCAAAACCGTCGAGATAGTGCGCATGTTCGAAATCCGGCTGGCAATCGATCCAGCGACTCCGCTCGAGCGTATCGAGATCGCCCCAGCCGGACTGGCGCAAGGTCCAGTCGATCAACTCGCGTGCCGTCATGCCGAAGCCGCGGTGCATGGCGCCGACGCGTTTGGCTAAGGCACAGATGACCTCGTGATTGGAGCGGCACTCGCCCGGCGGCTCGACCAGCTTCGGCCCGAGAATGATGTATTGATGACCGCCTCCTTGATAGACGTCATCGTGCTCGAGGAACGTCGTCGCCGGCAGCACGACATCGGCCACACGCGCCGTCTCGGTCATGAATTGCTCATGCACGCAAACGAACAGGTCGTCGCGCGCAAAGCCGCGCTTGACCTGCGTCTGGTCGGGCGCAACCGACATGGGATTCGTGTTCTGGATCAGCAGCGCCGTGACCGGCGGTCCGTTCCGCAGCGCGGCTTTTTCGCCGGTGAGAATCGCGCCGATGCGCGATTGGTCGAGCATGCGCACGCTTGCATCGCGCGCGTCCAGCCCTTCGATCAGCGTTTTGTCCCAATGATAGATGTCGGCATTGTTATGGAAGGCGCCGCCACCTTCGTACTGCCACGCACCGGTGACGGACGGAATGCAACTCGCCGCGTGCATGCTCACCGCGCCGTTGCGCGAACGCGCAAAGCCATAGCCAAGCCGGAAATAGGCGCGCTTTCGCGCGCCGATCAGTGCAGCGAATTGCTCGATGGTTTCGACCGGCGCGCCGGTAATCGCCGCCGCCCAATGAGGATCGCGCGTGCGCACATGCGCCTCAAGCTCGCGCGGCACATCCGTGTAACGATTGAGATAATCCCAATCCGCTTTGCCGTCGCGGAACAGGCAGTGCATGACGGCGCACGCCAGAGCCGCATCCGTTCCCGGCTTCACCAGCACCGGCAGATCGGCCTGCTTCATCGTCGCATTCATGTAGACGTCGACGCAGGCGATCTTGGCGCCTCTTTCCTTGCGCGCGCGGGTTGCGTGCGTCATCACATTGACCTGCGTATTGGCCGCGTTCGTGCCCCAGATGACGATCAGATCGGACCGCGCCATCTCACGAGGATCGGGGCCGGCGACGCGCCCGGTCCCGGCGGCAAAACCGACATAGGACCCGTTGACGCAGATCGATGAATGAAAGCCGGAATATTTCTTGGCGTGGCGCAGACGGTTCATGCCGTCGCGCATCACGAGGCCCATGGTGCCCGCGTAATAATAAGGCCAGACCGCCTGAGAGCCATGCCGCTGCTCGGCTTTGAGGAACGCCTCTGCTACGAGGTCAAGCGCGTCATCCCACGAGATCGGCTCGAAGATGCCCGATCCTTTGGCACCCTTGCGCCGGAGCGGCGTCAGTACGCGGCCCGGATGATGCTCGCGCTCGGCGTAGCGCGCGACCTTCGCGCAAACGACGCCGGCCGTATAATCGTTATCGCGCGCGCCGCGGATACGGCCGATGGTGCGCCCGTCCAGCAGCTCGACGTCGAGCGCGCAAGTCGACGGACAGTCGTGCGGACACGCAGAGAAACCGATCCGCGTTGCGGGCGCAACAGTCCGCACGTTCTCATTCATGGGGACAGCTTAAGCCGGTCCGCTAGGCCTTTTCCATCGCAACGTGATGACGGCGGCGCCAGATGTATCCGGAACCGCAAACCAGGATGATTCCAATGATTTCTGCCGCAAGCTCGACATGTGCGGGATCGAAACCGCTGAACAGCTCGCGAATGATGGGATCGCTTGCGAAGATTTCACCCGCCACCCAGCCGAGAATCGCGGCGCCGCCCCAGACCAGGATCGGAAAGCGCTCGAGCAGGGCAAGAATAATCGCGCTGCCGGCGATGACCATCGGAATGCTGACGGCAAGGCCGAGCGTGAGCAGAATGTATTGCCCCTTCGCCACGGCCGCGACGGCCACTACGTTGTCGAGGCTCATCACGATATCGGC
>DASUKT010000263.1:0-18897 GCA_036278575.1 Pseudolabrys sp.
CGGACATCGCTCAAAGCCAAATCCGGTTGTTGGCTTCCATGTCCAATCGCACGCCCGGCACGCGACGACTGATTTGATCGGTGTTCTGCCCCATGGCTTCCGCCTCGGGTTAATAGCGATGCGCTCATCGCCGCAATCGCCTAACCAAAGATCGACGCCTTCGGCTAGAACCTCCTTATGCGGCATCGGCATTCTCCGCCGCTTCCACGATCAGCCGATAGCCTTGGCCGCGGAACGTCTCGATCAGAATGCCGAGACGCGTCAGCTTCTTGCGCAGCTTGCAGATCATCACTTCAAGACACTTATCGACGTTCTCTGGCTCGTCTTCGCCCCACACACCCTGAATGATGAAATCGCGCGAGAGAATGCGCGGCGACGCGCGCACCAGCAAAAAGGAAAGCGCCGTCTCGCGCGGCGATAACGTTACCGCCAGACCCGAAGGGCGAATGAGGATCGAACTCGTCTCGACGTTGACGGTTATCCTTCCGGCCGCCATCGCGCGCTTTTCCAACAACCCGCCGCAGCACGGGCATCGCTCGGATATGACGCCGCTTACCATTGCAATCCCTCGAACGATGGCGAGCGGAGTTGTGAGCATCCCCAGTCCCACATGCCGGCGGCGTCGGCGGCGTTATGGTCGGGAGGGTGCCACCCGAGCATTCGACAGCGTTTGACCGCCGCACGCTTGGCCTCGTCGGTTTTCATTCGACCTGAGCCGAGGAAATGCTTCCTCCATGAACTGACGGTGACGCGGCGCCATGGGATTCTTTTGCAACGCGCGATGCCGACGAAGATCGCGAACAATCCCACAGTAATCATCGTCGTGTTATGATTGGTAAATCCTTTCGCCCCCGACGGCGGCACGACGCCCTCGATCACAAACAGCCCGACCGGATGCGTGCGGAGAAAATCGGCGAGGAAAAGCGTGGCCCGTGCGTAGATGTCCTCGCAGGTCGCGTCCTCGGAACCGAAGTTCTCGGTCCATAGTTGCGGTTTTTGTCCTGCACGCCCGAACGCAACGCCGGTCTTTGTCGCCGGATCGAGCGCCAGAACATCGACAGCCGAGAGCATTGAAAGTCCCCCGAACACCCGCCCCCGCGGGTTGCCCGAAAACGTCAGCTTGCGAGTGAATCAACCGCTTCCTTGCCGCGTTCGGCGCGCGCAAGAGCAGCCCCGCCAAGAGGCGTCTCGGCCAAATCGCCGAGCGCGAAGCGAATCTGATCAAAGGTCTCTTGCGATTCTCCGTCGAGATTGTCACGGGTTTCTTCGAGGCGGCGTTCCAATTCGCGCGCCTTGAGGACGGCCTTCAATTCCTTGCGGGGAATACCGTCTTCCTTGGCTTCATCGAGAACGATCTTGATGTCGTCCATGATCGTCTTGCAGCGCACGGCGTTTTCCGCCTTCACCGTGCGGATATCACTTTGCAGGTTTTCAATACGCTCGATGAAGGATTTCACTTTGTCGGGATCGAAGCCGTTGGTTCCGGCTTGGGTCATGGTCGTGCTCCTTGGCGCATCGCGCGCCGCGTTGCTGGGTTGACATTTTCGTAAACCGAACGCGCCTCGTCCCGTCGTTGCTTGTTTTGTGCGCGCGTCTCATAGGCGCGCCTGGCATGAAAATGACAGTAAGGCTTTCCGATCTCGGCTTGGTGGCCGCAGTATTGGAAGGCTTTGCCTTGCGGATCGCCATGCGGCCAGCGGCAACCGTTTGATGAGAGTGCGAGAAGCGCGTTGCCGGCGGTCGACGGCGGATTGATCGGCAACGGCTCAGCCTTGGGCGGCATCCGCGCGATTTCGACAGAAGTCTCAATTGAGGGTGGCCGACGGAATGGCGTATTGCGCGTGCGCTGTTTTTTCGGCTCGGAAGGCTTCTTCGCTTGCCTGACGACATGGTGGGCGCGCGGAACAGATTCGCAGCGGTTTTTCTTGCGGTCGTATTCGTTGCGATGCAGCGTGCGTGCGCGCTTCAAGTCGAAGCTGATCTCGCCGCCGGGTCGCAAGCCCATGCGGAAGATTTTGCCGCCGACTTGGTTGCGCGTTACGCCGAGCGCTTGCGCAATCTGCTTGAATGTTTTCCCAGCGGCGCAGAGAGATTTCAGTTGCTCGACTTGCTGCTCAGACCACATCGCTCACCTACCGGTCCCGCGCCGTCGAGCGGTCGCTTTTACCGCGCCCGCTTTTCTCGATTCATCATGAACCGCGATTTCTGGGGCGATTCGTACCGCGCAACGCGCGAGCCGCGCCGACCAGCTCAACAATTTGCGGGCTATAAAAATCCTGATCTGTCGCACGAAGGGCCTCTGAAATTTCCTCGAAGCGCGACGCGAGGTCGATCGCTTCCTGACGCGCCTTTGCCGCGGCGCTCTGGACTTTGCACGCAACGCTGTACTTGGGATCGGTCGTCTCTCGATAGAAAAGAGACCGCGCCTGCCGGTAGGTGATGCCGGCCCGCCGTGCGGCGCGGGCGATGTAGCTTTCGCGCGTATCGCCTGCCCCATAAGGCGCGGCGATGATCTCAATGGCGCGCTTCCAATCGACCGCTTGCGTCATCCGTTTTTCGTCCGAACAATCCGTCACTGCGAATCTCCCCGCTGTCATGGTCTCGACATGGGAAGCAACGCACTTGCACAAAACCGAAAGCGCCATTTGTCGAGGCCGCCGCGCCAGCGGCGGCCCTTCGACGGCGTTAAGGTTCAGGGACCGGCCCGGCCGAAAGAAAATCCCCCAGCCCGAACCGAACAAAAATCAGCACCGCGCAGAAAATCGCGCAAGAAACGGCTATGGCGACCCGGAATTTTCATGCCGCGCTCCCGAACACGTCGGGGCGCAAGCGGTCGCGCGGAATACCGGTGATTTTCTCCACCGCCACCACGCGCTCGACCGGAATTTCATCCCATTGGAAGATGGCACCGCGCGTGATGCCGAGATGCGCGGCGAGCGCCGCGCCAGTACCGGCGGCCGAAACGCGGCCATCCTTGCCGCGGTATTCAGGCGACGCCGCGATGGCTTCGCGAACGACTTTTTCCAGCGCCTTCGTCATGCTTCGTGACGCTAAGCACGGCTAAGCCGATTGTCAAGTGCTGCTAACGGCTTTCCCCGATGGTGATGGTAAGCCAAGCTATACGGATGGAGCCGGGGAAGGAAGAAATTCAGCGCCGCAAGCGGCTTGGGCGGCGCATGAAGGCCGCGCGCATGGCGGCGCGTTTATCGCAATCGGCGATTGCCAAAAAGCTCGGCGTGTCGCGGGGGGCGCCCGCCCAATGGGAAACCGCGCTCAACGGCATCAGCGATGAAAACCTCGCAAAATGGGCCGATATCTGTGACGTTTCGCTCGAATGGCTGGCGACGGCCGGTGGCGAAATACCGTCATTTTGGAGCGGACGCGATCAACCGGTGGATGAGGCTCGCCGGTTATCGGTCATCCGATTCGGCAAACGGGAACCCTCCGGTATCCGCGAACTTGACACGCGGGGCGGTATGGGCGGCGGCGGTGTGATCGAATCACGCTTGCGCGCCGACGGAACGCACGTCGATGCCATGAAGGACGAGGTGTGGATTTTTCCACAAGCGTTCATTCGCGAATCGCTGAGGGCGCCAGCGCCGCGTCTGCTCGTCCTCGAAGTGCAAGGCGACTCGATGCTGCCGACGATCAATCCCGGCGAGCGCGTGGTGATCGACACCGGCCACAAAATCCCCAGCCCGGACGGCATCTATGCGCTGCGCGATCGCTTCGACCTGGTGGTGGTCAAGCGGCTGCAAGTCCACAAGGACGAGCCGAAGGTGAGCATCATTTCGGACAATCCGTCGCACCGTACAGAGACGGTCGGGCTCGACGAAATCCACATCGTCGGGCGCGTGGTGCTCGGAATGCGCGCGTTTTAGGCGGCGCGGCACCGCTGGTCCCCGCGCCCCGCCCGCAGGAAACGCCGCGGTTGCCGGGGTCGCGTGGCCCGGGCCTCTCGTCTAAAGCGTAATCTCTGTCATCTCGCTAGCTTCCAGCATTTCAATTTCTTCGCGGCGCAGGTTTTCGCGCAGGGCCGCTCTGCGACGGCGATGTGAGGCGCGATCAATATCGCGGTGCCGCTCGCGAATCTTGGGATCGGCGCGACGCGCTTGATTCCATGCGCGGAGATATTTTAGACGTCTGGCCTGTTTATTGGAGTCAAGTGCGATTGAGACGGCCTGGGAGCTGACGCCGCATTTAAGCGCGATAGAGGATAGGCTCATGCCGGTCGAGCGCAGGCGTCTGGCAAGCGCGTGCCACTTAGGCAGCTTGGTCATCTTGCCACTCGCGATATGAGTAACCTTGGCTAAATCCATCGCACCCATTGCCATAATCTTCGTTCTCAACAGTCGCTAAATGATCCTCAAGGCTCAGGCCGCCGTTAATAACGATATTGACGGTCCAGCATTGGCCCTGACGCTCTCCGTTTTTCGAAGTCAATTCGTGATTTGAAATTCTGATTTCTCGCGCGCGCGGACCTTGGCCGCGCAGGTGGGCCAAAGTGTCGGCGCGGCGGGTCAGATAGTAAGACGATGGCTGACCTTCATGGGTGGATACGTGGTCAACGGTCCACCCTTGGCTTTCCAGAGCGTCTTTTAATTCATTCAATTTGACCATTGGCGTCCTCCGTCTGCTGATTGAAATGTATGTCTAGTGATTGATAGTGTCTACTCACGAATTGTTACAAATCAGGTCCGAAACGGGACTAATAAATCCAATAACCGCGCCTTCGGAAGGGGGACATTCAGGGGGACAAAATAGGGGGACAAAGGGGACATTGCCGAACTTGGCATGATCCTTGCGAAAGATACTCCTACATAGCTGATAGTCACTACTGACTCTGATATACAGAGTCTAACAACTGAGTCAGTAGTTGTTGCAGGACTCCCTCTGACTCAGAAATAGTTGAGAGGGGATTTGGACTTTCCATGTCCCCTCATGTCCCCCTCCCGGCCGCAAATATTTTTTTCACCGAATCGCTTAGCGGCACTTGACCACCGTCCAATGTCATGCTTAGTGTAGCTAGACACAAAATGGATTGGGTGGTCGATATGCCGCTTTACGAAATCGAACGGAACCTCACCAAAGTCGACAACGCGCTCGATATCGCGGCGGTGATCGCCTACGCGCGCCGTATGCGGGTCTTCCGCCGCTACGAGTGGTCCGAAGCCCTTGCGGTGGCCATGGATGCGGCCAAACGCGAACAGGCCATCAACCGCCACTTGGAGGCCGAAAACCGTATCCATGACCTCGCCAGTGAAAATACGACCCATTCTGTGCTGCTGGATAGCCCCGCATTCGCCTCAGGAAGGCCATACAGTGATTATTCCGACCGGGCCGGTATCCACCCCCACGAAACCGACCTTGACGCGCCTGTAGGCCTTAGTACGGCTAAGCGGTTACCCCGATTTGACCTGTTCGACCGCTTAGCGGGAACCCTCAAAGACATCCGGATTGGCATCGACCGGGCGCAGGCCGAGCTTGCCGCTGTCGCCGCGCAAGGGGTCGCGGCCATCGCCGGGGTGGAGGCCAACCATGGCTAGGGAGCTCACGACCGGCGCCATTGTCGCCGCCTTCGGATTTGCGTTTTGGCTCACGCTTTGGATCGCAACGCCAGCCGGAATGACCATCGCGACGGTGCTGCGATGATCCACGTCCTTCTCATCATCGCATTGTGGGCGGTTTTGGTTTTTCCGCTGGCGCTCGCTGTCGGCAACGCGGGAAAGGGCAACTAGCCATGACCCGTTTTGCCATGCACGCGGGCGACTTTGATCGCACCTGCGCCGTCGCCGAGAACTTGGCGCGCGCGAATGCGGCCGTGCCGGGAGTCGACGGTGCCTGTGCCCGCGCCGGTCTCGCACTTTACAGGCCCGTGATGAGTTGGATCGTCGCGGAAATGGAGCGCGGCACCTCCCCGCTCGAAACGCTGCAAGGCTTGGTGCCGACGCTCGCCAATATGGTCAGTAGCGTGGTTATCAATGCGGACGCGGGCGAAGAGGCCGAGGGTGCCGTCGTTTACGTCTGCGAAATGCTCATGCGCGAGGCCATCGGCCGCCTGAACCGCGCTCGCAATCCAGAAACCGCAACGCCCGATCTCGTGCAGCCGACGCGACGAGTCGCGGCGGGGACAGCGTAACAACGCGCGCGGAACGATCGAAGGAGACGAGAAATGAACAGGCTTGCACACGCGGTCCACACAGAGGCGCGCGAGGCTATCGAAAGTGTCAAGGGGTTGCGCGATGCCTTGGAATACATGTGCGGCATCGACGCCGATTGTGCCCTTGATGCGACCTACACCATCGAATTATTGGCCGAAAAATTATCTGACGGCTCCGTCGTACATTCGATCAGCATTCGGCCGGCGCCTGCGTTATGAAAACTTACGCCGACACCGTGCGCCGAGACGTGATCGATGAGATCGCGAAGGATATAGGCGAGTGCTTGCGCCGCGCCGGAAAAGTCCACGGCGACGATCCGAAATTTGTCGCCATCATCGGCTTGGCCTTCGAGCGCGTCATTCGCGATATCGAGCGCGACGTGCATCCGAATTTCCGCCGCGTGCTGGTCAAGCGATTGCAAATGGAGAGCGCGTCATGAGCATGGTCGATTCGTTTGAGCCGATTGGCGATGCCGCCGCGCGCGTGGTGGAAAAAATTTCGCCGCTCGGCCCGGTCGAGAAAGTCAACATCACATCGCGCGAGCAATGGCTTGATGTGCGGCGCGGGTTTGTGACGGCAAGCGATATCGGCTCGCTGTGCGGCGTCGGCCGCCGCTCGCCGCTCGCCATCTGGGGCGAAAAAACCGGGCGCATGGATGCGTCTGCCGATAACGCCGCGATGAAAAAGGGCCGCTGGTTCGAGCCCGCAATCTTTCAGGCGATCGCGGAGACGCAACCGGACTGGGCGGTGCAACGCGCCGGCGTGTTTCTTGCCGCCAAGAGCCATCGGCTCGGGGCAACACCGGATGCGGTTGCCTCCGTTCCCGGCATCGATGGTTTGGTAATCGTGCAGGGCAAGGTGGTGGGGCGCCCGCAGTTTCGGGAAAAGTGGCTCACCGATCCGGACGATGATGCGAGCCCCGCGCTGGTGCCGTTGGAATATCAACTCCAAACCATCACGGAAAGTATGCTGGCCGGCGCCGTCACAGCCTATGTCGCCGCGCTGGTGCACGACACTTACTCGGCCGACCTCTACCTGATTCCCGTCGAGCGCCACGCCGGCGCCGAACGCAAGATCATCGAGCGCGTCGATGCGTTCTGGGCCGATACGGACGCCGGGCGCGAGCCGTCGATCATCCCGGAAAAGGACGCTTCGGTCGTCAGGGCGCTTTATCCGAAAGACGACGGCACCGAAATTGATCTTTCCGGAGACAATGAATTACCGGACTTAATCGCGCAGCATGAATTTCTGACGGATTCCCTCAAGGAATCCAAGAAGCGCAAGGACGCCGTCGATACCCAGATCAAGGCGAAGATCGGCAACGCATCGAGTGCGAAAGGGCCGGGCGGCAGAGTCATCACGCATAAAATCCAAGAGCGCGGCGGATACACCGTAAAGCCAACGATGTTCCGCCAACTGCGCATTGGAAAAGAAAAATCAATCTAAAACACGAACGGAGAAACACCATGAGCAACGAACAACCCTCAAACGTCGCCACGCTTCCGGTGCAGCGTCACCATGTACAGTTGGACGTGTTTGCCGATCCGGCATCCTTCGAGCACGCACAACGGGTGGCGAAAGTCTTTGCGACCTCCAATCTCGTGCCAGCGCATCTGCGCAACAATGTCGCCGATTGCCTGATTGCGTATCAGATCGCGCGGCGCTTGAACGAGGAACCGCTTACCGTTTTCCAAAATATCTATGTAGTGAGCGGCCGCCCCGGCTGGAAAACGGAATATGTGATTGCGCGCGCGAACAAGGCCGGCGTGTTCAAGGATCGCATTACCTGGGCCTCTAGCGGCCAAGGCGACAAACTCGCCGTTACCGCGACCGCGACGCTCGCCGATACCGGAACGCCGGTTTCCGTCACCTGCGACATGGCCATGGCCAAGGCCGAAGAGTGGACGCGCAACAAGAAATACACGTCGATGCCCGAGCACATGCTGCGCTGGCGCTCGGCCACCATGCTGATTCGCCTTTACGCGCCCGAAGTCATGCTCGGAATGCCGGTGCTGGAAGAAATCGAGACGCTTCCCGACATGCGGGATGTCACGCCGCAACAGCCGAGCAAGGACATGCGTGAGACGCTTGACGAGTTTGCCGGCGCACAGAAACCGCGCGAGGAAGACACGGTAAACAGCGAGACGGCCAACGATGTCACCGCCGAGACGCAACAGCAGACGGCCACTGTTGAGACCACCGACGCACCACCGACGGCAACCGATCTCGACGAGCCGGCGCCAGCCGAAGAAGCGCCGAAAGAGCCCCGCAACGCGCAGGAATACATGGCGATGCTCACGGCGCACGTGGACGCCGCGAGCGATCATGCGGCGCTTAAATCCTGGTTCCTGAGCAAAGAGCAAAAAGACCTTCGCGGCAAATGCGGCGTGATCGGCGGCAATGTGGATGCCGCGAAGAATTACACGCTGAAAAAGATCGAAGAGCTCAAGGCGAAGAAATAACCGGCATGTCGGTCGACGAAGGCGCCATCCTGATCGCAGCGCGGGCGGCCTACGCGCGTTTCAAGCGCTCACTGAGTTACCGGCCTGATGACGGATGGGAACGGGCATCGTCGAAAACCCGACAGGAGTTCACCGAGGAAATGGCCGATGCGCTCGCCGCATTGGAGCGCGCCGGATTTGAAATCAGGAGTGCCCATCCGGTTGTCACCCAATGACTGAGATCAGAACCTACAAATACCGTATCAAGGACCGTCGCGCGGCCAAGGTGCTCCGCGCGCACGCGTTCCAGTGCAACCAGGTCTGGAACTGGTGTGTCGCCCAACACCGTGACGCGCTTGATCGTTACAAAGCCGGCGCACCAAAACGCAAATGGCTCAGCCACTTCGATCTCGCCAAGACTTTCAAGGGCTATGGCCGGGAGATCGGCCTACATCAACAAACCATCGGCTCTGTGTGTGAGCAATGGGCCCGCAACCGTTCTACCAGATTCCGCGCCTCTTACGGCGCGAAACGCGCTTGCGGATGGGTGCCGTTCCAGAGACAGTCCCGCCAGATCGACGGCAACTCGGTGTGGTATCTCGGCAAGCAGTTCCGTTTCTTCGGCACCAAGCGGCGTCCGTTGCCCGGCAGCGCCAAGGGCGGCTTCTTCATCGAGGACGCGCTCGGCCACTGGTACGTCTGCTTCCACGTGGAGATCACGTCGGAGCAAAATGCCGCCAATGGCGAGATTGGTATTGATCTCGGGCTTAAATCATTCGCCACGCTTAGCGACGGTCAAAAGATAGAAGCGCCACGACTTTACCGCCGATATGAAGAACGGCTAGCCGTTGCTCAACGAGCACATAACAAGCAACGCGTTTGCCGACTTCACGCCAAGGTCAAAAACTGTCGGCAGGATTTTCTGCACAAGACTAGCACGGAACTGGCTGCTCGATACGCGCTAATCGCAGTTGGGAACGTGAATGCGAAACAGCTTGCACAAACGCGGATGGCTAAATCCGTGTTCGACGCCGGCTGGTCTGCTTTCCGAGCCATGCTGAAATACAAATCGGGTGGTTACGTCGAGGTAGACGAAAAATTCACGACGCAAATCTGCGCAGAGTGCGGAAGCATTGCTGGACCGAAAGGCCAAGCAGGTTTGAATAAGCGGGAATGGATTTGCGAGGATTGTGGCACCAGCCACGACAGAGACGTGAACTCTGCCATCGTAATTTTGTCTCGCGCGCTCAGTGCCGAGCGTCCAGTTCTGGAAAGCCGGAGGGCAGCCTAATGAGGGTCAACCGGATAAGCACGAGGAGACGGGGCTGATGTCTTTTACCGAAACATTGTCACAACACTATGCGGATGTGCGTGCGCGATTGGGACTCGGGCCGGCACGGCCCTTTCACTTTCGGCCGCCTCAACCGAAGCCCGTTGCTATCGAGCGCGTTCCGAAAGCACCGACGCCCACGCTCAACGAGCGCATTGTTCTTGCCGCCCGCGAAGCCGCCGCGCGGATTGAAAAGGGCGATTTCATTGGACGGCGCACGCCGGTCATCATCGCGGTGTGCGAGGAAGCGTTCATGCTGCGGCCGGGCGCAATTGCCTCGGCGAGTCGACGCGGGCACCTGATTGCGCCGCGCCATGTCGGCATGACTTTGGCGTGGCTGTTCACAACCTACTCTTGGGCGACCATCGGGCGCGATTTCAACCGCGACCACACCACCGTCATTCACGGCCGCGACAAGTTTCTGCCGCTGGCGCGCGATCTGCTGAGCGCCGAGCCGGAAGGGCCGGTCAAGCGGGTTATGGCGGATGTGGCGGAGAAGCGTGGTTTGATGCCGTGACGGGCGCTCTGCCCTCCTACACAACCCCCGAGAAACTGGCCCGTCATCTGGGCTGGTCGCCGCGGCGTGTGCGCGGCATCGCGAGGACCCTTGGCGCGTGCCGGATTATGGGCAATCGTATGATCCTTACCGACGCCGATGTCTCGGCCATCCTCGAAGCGAGCCGCCCATGCCCCTTAAAATCTACCGTCGAGGCCAAGTCTGGCACTATCGCGGCACCGTTGCCGGCCGGCGATTACGCGGCTCTACGGGCGCTGCGAGCAAAGAAATCGCGCTCCGCGTCGCCGCCGACCTCGAAGCGTCGGCATGGAAATGTCGTCTCGATGGCCCAGCGTCGGTCCTGAGTTTCGCTCAAGCCGCCATCCGCTACCGCGCCGCCGGCAAGCCGACGCGCTTTCTCTCGGCGATCGAGGACTATTGGAAAGACACGCTGGTGCGCGACATCACCGCCGGCGCCGTGCGCCAGGCCGCGATCACGCTTTTCCCGAACGCCAGCGGTGCCACGCGCAACCGGCAGGTCATCGTGCCGACGCAAGCCGTCATCAATCACGCCGCCGAAGGCGAGCTGTGCAGCAAGCTTTCCGTCAAGCGCTTCCCCGTAGAGAGCAAAGTCAAGACGCCGGTCACATGGGACTGGATCGAGCAGTTCATGCGGGCGAGCCCGCCGCACCTTGGCGCGCTCGCGTGCTTCATGTTTCTGACCGGCGCGCGCGTGTCGGAAGCGCTCGCCCTCGATTGGGACGACGTGGACTTTGAAGAAAAGCGCGCGCTCATCCGCGAAACCAAGATCGGCAGCGAGCGGTGCGCGCACCTTCCGCGGCCGCTCATCGTTGCGCTCGCCAATATCGAGCGCACGCCGGGCCGCAGCGTTTTCCGCTACACCGCAAAATGCTCGGCCGACAAGTCGTGGCGCGCGGCGGTCAAGCGCGCCGGCCTTCCGATGCGTTCCTTCCATTGCTGCCGGCACGGCTTTGCGACGGCGCTATTACGTGAAAACGTGGACCCGGTGACGATCGCCAAGCTTGGCGGCTGGAAATCGCCGCAGCACGTTTTCCGGACCTATGGACACGCGAGCGACGATCCGACGATCACGGATCGAATTGCGGGTATCGAAAATGAAAATGACGAGGCGCGAGACGCTGTTCGCTTTAATACGAAGACAGGTTTCATCTGAGAAGCTTGCATGGCTTCTGAATTGCATTCCCGAACGCGCTGCGGCGTTGCTGTCAGCCGACGCTATGCCAGATGCTCGTGAAATGGCTATCCTGCGTCTATGTGCTAGGACGCCCCCTAAGACATTGACGATAATATTCGCCTTTCTCGATCTTGAGCATGAATGGAAACCCATCCCCGGGTTTAGCCGCTACGAGGCTCACCGCGACGGAGAAATACGGCGAGCGGCCGGCGGTCACGGATCGATTCCCGGAATCGTGCTGCGCCAGCGTGCCTCAACGGACGGTCACCGGTATGTGAACATCGTTCGGGACGAGGACCGCGCGATCAAAAAAGTAGGCGTCCATCGCCTCGTTTGCCTGACGTTTAATGGGGCCCCGCCTTCCGGCAGGCCGCTCGCGTGCCATCGAAACGATGATCCGGCCGACAACCGCTCCGCCAATCTCTACTGGGGCTCACACTACGACAACGCTTCGGATCGCAGACGAAACGCGAGAGCGCGCTTTGACACGGATTTGACACAGCGCCCCGAGGACAACCCTGCCGCGCTTAAAAAATGGAATAAAAAACAGATGCTTGCGAGATTAGAGAGGGCGCGCAGGAAAAAAGATAGTTTGCTCTCGTTGGGGAGGGGTGTCCCACTGCCCTTCTATCGAAAGCCCCACAAAACCGCAACATCCTGCTAACGCCATCCCGCGCCCCTTGCAGGTTTGTGCCACATTGACCCCGAACGTTGCAGGAACATGCGGAAAGATTGACACACGGCTGACACAGCGATGGGCGCGATTTGTTCACCATCGCCTGCGTAGGGGCGCTTAGCATCACTTGACATTTTGCTTAGCGCGGCTTAGCCTCCGATTCATGGGCCAGCCGATAAACGAAGCCGTTGTCATCCCGCCGCGCCGGTCGCTGACGCGCAATCAGCGGGTGCGGATGTTCGATGCCCACAAGGGCGTCTGCATCCTCTGCGGCACGAAAATCCAGGTCGGCGAGGCATGGATCGACGAGCATATCGATCCGCTCGAAATCAGTGGCAATAACGCTTGGGAAAATCGCGGTCCGGCGCACGTCAAATGCGCCAAGGTCAAGACGCGCCGCGATCTCAACGTGATCGCCAAAGTCAAGCGCGTGCGGGCAAAGCATTTGGGCATCCGACGCCTGAGCCGCTTTCCATGCGCGCGGACAAGTCCATACCGAAAGAAATTAACCGGCGAAGTCGTGCGCCGGTGAACAGGTTTAACCACGCACAGAGATCACCGGGGAGCAGGGGATGACCACTTGGCTCAAGGATTCAAACGGCAATCAGTGCAGCGTTGAATATTTCGGCTCGCAAGAAGCCGCTCAGGCCGCGCTCGATAGCCTTGAGAATTGCAAAAACTGTAGCGACTGCTCGGGCTGCTCGCGCTGCTCGCGCTGCTCGCGCTGCTCGGGCTGCTCGCGCTGCTCGCGCTGCTCGCGCTGCTCGGGCTGCTCGGACTGCTCGGACTGCTCGGGCTGCTCGCGCTGCTCGGGCTGCTCGCGCTGCTCGCGCTGCTCGCGCTGCTCGCGCTGCTCGGGCTGCTCGGACTGCTCGGGCTGCTCGGGCTGCTCGGGCTGCTCGGACTGCTCGGGCTGCTCGGACTGCTCGGACTGCTCGGGCTGCTCGGGCTGCTCGCGCTGCTCGCGCTGCTCGTGCTGCTCGGGCTGCTCGGACTGCTCGGACTGCTCGGGCTGCTCGCGCTGCTCGGACTGCTCGCATATTGCGAGCCTTAACAATAAAGAAAATCTCCAAGCCGAGCCGTCAGAGGAAGTTGGACCGCCTCCGGTTCCGGTTATCGAAAACATCCATCAAAAAGTTTTTGAAGCCGCCTCCAATCCAAAATCGCTTGACATGGCGCAATGGCACATGTGCGATAACACGCATTGCCGTGCGGGATGGATCGTCACGCTTGCCGGTGAAGCTGGCAGGAAACTGGAAAAGTTTTTCGACACGCCACTCGCCGCGATGAAAATATATGACGCCAGTTCACGCGCCGATCTGCCGAAAATCTCACCCGTCCGCTTCTTTGAAGATAACGCGACGGCGCTCGACGATATGAAGCGCATGGCCGAACTGGAGGCCAAGGCGCCATGAACATCAGCATCTTCTCCGATTTTCTGCGCAGCGTGGACAAGACAATCGAGCGCAAGAAATTCAATCCGAACATCACGCCGCAGGAATACGCCGCCATGTCGGAAGCCGAACAAGCCGACTGGCAAAAGCAATTCGGCGAATCGCTGCAAAAGAAATATCTGCCGGATGAGGATCGGGAGTTTGTCGGCACAATGCGGCGATACGAGTGGGGAGAATAGCCATGACCCCTCTCGCCCGCGCGTTCATTGAAGAATCCCTAGCCCTGATATCGCTCGGTCTGTTTATTGCGATGCTGGATGTTTGGGCGGCGATTTTGACCGGAGCGATTTGATGACCGGCCACCGTGAAGATTTGATAATCGGTCATACCGAATCCGCTAACGGCCTCATCGTCGCTTATGCCGGCGATCAAAGGCTCGGAGCGTTCGAGACAGGAAGCGCGGCGAAGGAGGCCATTGTGAAGGTGTGGTCATCCTCCGAATGCGACCGCCTGCGCTCTGAGAATGAGCGGCTGCGGGAGGCGCTGAAAAGATATCTCGATGCTTGCGGGCACTTACCCATATTCGGCGATGGAAGCATACCAGACATTAGAAAAGCAGGTGAGGTTGCCGCGGCGCGCGAAGCAGCCGAAGCCGCCCTCTCAACCTCGGAGTCCTCCAAATGACCATGCTCGCTTTCGTCGGTACCGAAATTTCAAAGCCCGCCGTTCTGAAACAACTTCGCGCCCACGCAAAAGCCGATGAAATTGTAAAAGGCCATTATTGGGAAAACGGCAAAGGCTGCGCCGTCGGCTGCACGATCTACAGCGCGAACCATGTCGAATACGAATCACGTTTCGGCATTCCGCAGATGCTAGCCAGACTTGAGGACCGGATTTTTGAAGGGCTTCCGAACGACAAGGCAAAAAAATGGCCCATCGAGTTTATATCGGCGGTTAACCCCGGAAGCGACCTGTCGTGTGCCGGCTGGCAATTCCTGCACTGGCTTTTGACGGACGAGGATGTCAACCCCGGAATAAATCATCCGCTCGTTAGGGATGCGATCAAGAAGTGCGCCGACGTACTTGTGCCGCTGACGAAAGGCGAGCCGGTTGATCGGAGCGCGGCGTGGAGCGCGGCGAGCGCGGCGTGGAGCGCGGCGAGGGGCGCGGCGAGCGCGGCGAGGGGCGCGGCGAGGGGCGCGGAGAGCGCGGCGGCGAGCGCGGCGTGGAGCGCGGCGAGGAGCGCGGCGAGCGCGGCGGAGAGCGCGGCGGCGAGCGCGGAGAGCGCGGCGTGGAGCGCGGAGAGCGCGGCGTGGAGCGCGGAGAGCGCGGCGGCGAGCGCGTGGAGCGCGGCGTGGAGCGCGGAGAGCGCGGAGAGCGCGGAGAGCGCGGCGTGGAGCGCGTCGAGCGCGGCGGCGAGCGCGTGGAGCGCGGCGAGCGCGGCGAGGGGCGCGGCGTGGAGCGCGGCGAGCGCGGCGGCGAGCGCGTGGAGCGCGGAGAGCGCGGCGAGCGCGGCGTATGTGAAAATGTCAAAGAAGTTGCTGGCGCTGATTAAAGACGCGCCGGTCGCCAACGCGGAGTCCTCCAATGGTTAAGCCTGTCCGCATTCAACGCAAAAGGACGAAGGGCTGGAAGATGCCGCCGAATACGGTGAGCGTGACGCGGCCGGGAAAGTGGGGAAATCCGTTTCGCGTCGCTCCTGGCCGCGATGCAGCTCAGTGCGTGCGCGAATTTCGGACCTTCGTCCTAGCCTGCCTCAGAAGTGGTACGGGTTATCCGCTGGCTGAACTGCGCGGCAAGAATCTCGCTTGTTTTTGCAAAATCGGAGAACCGTGCCACGCCGATGTCTTGCTCAAACTCGCCAACAAGAAGCGCTCCAATGCCGACTGACACACAAGCACTCGACGCGGTGATTGCGGCGCTTGAAAATGCGACGGTGCCGGATCGTCTACTCGATGGCAAGATTGCGTGCGCAGTCTTTGAAACCATCGGCACGGACGACGATCTGATCTATCGCTCGCCAATCCGAAGCTATGACGACTGCGCACCGGGCACTTATTGGCATGTCCAGCGCAGCGGTCGGTCGCTGCAAACTGCGCCGAAATACACCGAAAGTCTCGACGCCGCTGTGTCACTGGTGCCGCCCCATCACCTTTGGCAATTAAAGGCCGGTTTCCAGGCGCAAGCTATCGTTTGGATGATCGAAGTCGATTACGACGACGGCCATGAGCCGCCAACCGGATATGCGCTGCCCGAAACGCCCGCGATCGCCCTTTGCATCGCCGCCCTCCGCTCCCGTCGCGCACTCGCGCAGCAGGAGAGAGCCTAACATGGTCGATATCGTCGGCACGTGCCCGAAGGATTTCTGGTCGGAATGGATTGCCGAAGGCGATGCCGCCGGCCTGCCTGAGAGCGGCGAGGAATGGGGCTGGTACACGCGGCATTCTTACGCGCTTTTGGCGAATCCCGGCGATCGCTTTTATGTCGTGGCATGGGGACGATTGCGAGGTTGGGCGCCGATCGTTCGTGTCAACAATAACGGCAGCGGAGGATATTGCGTTTGTCGCAAGGGCGGCGCCGTCGCATGTACGATAGCTCGGCCTATTCCGGGCTTCCGCGGGTTGGCAAAGCGATGGTGGAATCGAGATGAGGAAATAGCCTTCCCAAATTGGAAAACTGCCGGCGTTGGCGAAAGGGCCCGTCGCGCACTCGCCAAGCAAGAGAGCGGAGCAGAATGAGCCGCACTCTCTCTTGGTACTCCTGTGGGGCGGCTTCGGCGGTGGCGACCAAGCTTTCCCCCGAGGCTGAGCCGGTCTATTGCGAAACTGGTTCCGAGCATCCAGACAACACGCGTTTCATGGCCGACTGCGAGCGATGGTTTGGCCGCAAAGTGACGCGGCTCAGGTCGGATCGCTATATCGATACCTGGGATGTGTGGACGAAGCGTCGTTATTTGGCCGGCATCGAGGGAGCGTTGTGCACCGTCGAATTGAAGGTGATGCCACGCATTTCCTTCCAGCATCCGACCGATGTTCATGTTTTTGGCTACACGGCCGATGCGGCTGACATCGCTCGCGCCAATCGGCTACGGGCTAATTATCCAGAATTGACGATAAAGACGCCGCTCATCGATCGGGGGATCACGAAGGAAGCCTGTATCGCAATGATTGAGCGGGCGGCCATCAATCCGCCAACGATGTACGCCCTCGGTTTCCACAACAACAACTGCATTCCGTGCGTAAAAGCAACAAGCCCCGCCTATTGGGCTCTCATGCGCAAACATTTTCCAGCCCAATTTGAGCGAATGGCCAAGCTATCGCGTGAACTTGACGTGCGGCTTTGCCGGATCAATGGCGAGCGGTCGTTCATCGACGAAATAGCAGAGGATCAGGCGACGAACGATCCCATCCAGCCATCTTGCGATTTTCTTTGCCATATCGCGGAACAGGACTTCTCCCATCCCTCCCCGCCACCGAATGAGAGGACGTGAACCATGTTGACGAGAGACGAACGCAATCAGTGCATCAAATTTCAGGACGCCATCGGCGAGATAGTAGATGCATATCTGAGAGAGGGAATGCACCCGGACTGGATCAAGGAAGTCCTGAAGGACGAGGCTGAGCAGATTCACGGGCGCTTTAGAGATTTAGAGGCAGATAAATGAGTTGGAATGAGCATGGTTTTGCGCGATTGGCGGAAAGCGTCGATACGCGCGGAGAAGACCCATCACAAGAGCTGGAAATTCAGCGCCGGGAAATCTTCTTTATCGGGACAAATCCACCCGAACTAAAGGAGAGGCTATTCAATCTGACAATCTACAGCGGCGATGACGATCTGACTTTTCACGATCTTTCCGCTCGCAAAATCTGCGACATCGCAGAGGAAATGATCCGCCTTGTCGGCGGCACGATCCGTGTCGATCCGCCGCCTCCCCCAGAAATCAAATTCTAGGCCTGCGTCCAAGTGAGAACCAAGACAATGACCAAAGCCATTGAAGCCTGCCATCAAGCGCTTGGATCACGCATCCGTTCTTTGCGTGTGAACAAGGAAATCGTGAAACTCAGAAAACAAAATCGTCTCCGCAAGAAGGTGGATTAATGCCATGACCGACACCGCCGGGGAGTTGAGTGAACGACTGCGCGAATTTGTTCGCCAATTGCCGGTCAAACTCTATCCTTATAACCCCGAAGCAAAACTGAAAACGCTGGCAATTGAAGCCGCAGACGAAATCGACCGCCTCCGCTCGGCACGCACGGCAGACGCCGATGTGATCGAGCGGGCGAGAGCGGAGGAACGGGAGCGGTGTGCGAATGTGGCCGAGGCGTTTCCAGTATACGAGATTGAAGGCAGTGCTCGTGAGAAATCTTTTCGTGGGCGTCTTGTCGCCGCCATCCGCGCCCTGGGGAAGGAGTGATCCGTGCTTATCCGGTTAACGCACACAAAATCTGAGGGACGCTAGATGTTGATTGACGAACCTGACCAAGCATTTGGCTCAATCATAGATTGGCTCATAACCAATGGCTTTCAACGGGTGGAAAATCTCGCCCCTGAGCGACGGCATCGCTACTACACAGAATGCAAGCTTTGCGGCGGGAATGATATCAACCGGAAGCATGCGAGAACAACGACTAGCGGTGTAACTCACTCGCTGGATTGCGAATTTGCGAAGCATTTACCCCGGCTGCGCTCACTAGCGAATGAGGGTGTGACATGACACACATAACGGATGAGTTATTGGAGACGTTGCAGGAATGCGCGGATGATTTAGAGGCTGAAATCGAAGCGCGTTACGACAAGATGAAAGATCATCCCGCGATGGCGCCAAAATATCAGCGCGACATGCGGCCAGTCCATCACGCGCGGCATTTGCTTGCCACCCTGCCGGCGGAAGGGTGGAAGATCGTGCCGGTAGAGCCGACGGAAGAAATGCGCGAGGCGTTGTGGTGCGCGATATTTCCCGACGAATCGCTACCTGAGAACGAGGCAGTTTTGATCGGGTGTGCTTATGACGCGATGCTCGCAGCCGCACCGACACCGGAAGTGGAGAAGTAACGCCATGACGAGCGATGTGAAGGAGATCGAGTCACCTGTCGGTTGGCTGTCGGGCCTTTCGCATAAAGACTTTCTTTTCGACGGCCATAAGTGCAGCTCCGAACAATGGGCAGAACTCGATTGGTCACAAT
>DASUKT010000264.1:0-3284 GCA_036278575.1 Pseudolabrys sp.
GATCGACAAGCGCGAGCCGGGTGGTTACGTCACGCCTTATGAATCGGTCGGCGAGGACGCAACCTACATCAGCCGCATTCGTGACGATGCGACGGTCGACAACGGCATTCAGATGTGGATCGTTTCCGACAACCTGCGCAAGGGCGCAGCGCTCAATGCCGTGCAGATCGCGGAAGTGCTGATCAACCGCAAGCTGATCCAGGCGAAGAAGAAGGCGGCGTGATTTTCTCCTCATGGTGAGGAGAATCGCGAAGCGATGCGTCTCGAACCATGAGGCCTCATCCTTCGAGACGCGCTCCTGCGGAGCGCTCCTCAGGATGAGGGCGTGTCTTAAAACCTCGGCTGCGCGAACATCCGCGCGTATTCCTCCGCCGCGACCTGCTCGAACTTTCCGGTCGCCGGGTTGCGAACAGAAAGCTTGCCGGTGGCAACGCCGAAATAGGCGCCGTGCAGCGTGGTCTCGCCGCGCTCGACCTGCGCACGCAGGCGGGGAAAGGTCAGCAAATTTTCCAGACTGAGCTCGACGTTCGCCTGCTCGAGCGCGGTCATGTAGTCGTGCAGCGGTCGGTCGCCGCGCGGGCCTACCTTTTCCGCTGCGGGCGCCATCAGCGACATCCATTTGCCGATGAAATCGCTCGGCGTCAGCGGCTCGGCATTTTCGGCAAAGGCCTTGACCCCGCCGCATTGCGCATGACCGAGCACGACGATGTGTTTCACTTTGAGCGCGACGACGCCGAATTCCAGTGCCGAAGACACGCCATGCGCCTGCGTGTCGGGCGCGTACGGGGGAATAAGGTTTGCGATGTTGCGCACCACGAACAGCTCGCCCGGCCGCGCGTCGAAAATGGCCTCCGGCGCGCAGCGCGAATCGCAGCAGCCGATCACCATCACTTCCGGTGACTGTCCTTTTGTAGCCAGTTCGCGATAGCGTTCCTGCTCGGCACGCAAGCGGCCGTGGAGAAAGGCGCGGTATCCGTCGATAAGGCTGGCTGGAAACGGCATTCGTCCCGATCGTTGCCGGGCGGCCCGGCAATCCCTCGATGAAAAAGCGATATGCCTGTAAAAGATCACTGTGGTTTCCGGGTCAAGCCCGGCAATGACAAAGAGAAGTGCAAATGACCATCCGGCCACGCCGCAGCGTGCTTTATATGCCGGGCTCCAATGCCCGCGCGATCGAGAAAGCGCGCACGCTGCCGGTGGATGGGGTCATCCTCGATCTTGAGGACGCGGTTGCGCCCGATGCCAAAGAGGCCGCGCGCAAGCAGGTTACCGACGCCGTGAAGGCCGGCGGATTTGGTGCGCGCGAAGTCTTTATCAGGGTCAACGGCATCGATACCCCGTGGCACGCCGAAGATCTCTCCGCCGCGGCCCATGCCGGACCGGCCGCGATCCTGGTGCCGAAGATATCCAGCCCGGAGGCGCTCGAAATGATCGGCCGCCGGCTGCTCGACATGGGAACCGATCGCAAGACGCGCGTATGGGCAATGATCGAGACGCCGCTCGCCATTTTCAACATTCTGTCGATTGCAGCGGCGGCCCGGGATTCGGAGACGCGGCTTGCCGGTTTTGTGCTCGGCACCAACGATCTGGCCAAGGACACCCGCGCCCGCATCGTGCCCGGCCGTGCCCCGATGCTGCCGTGGCTGACGACCTGTATCGCCGCCGCGCGCGTGCACGGGGTCATTGTGCTCGACGGCGTCTACAACGATATCGGCAACGCCGAAGGTTTTGCCACCGAATGCGCGCAGGCGGTCGATCTCGGCTTCGACGGCAAGACGCTGGTGCATCCAAGCCAGATCGAGGCCTGCAACAAGGCGTTCTCACCGTCGCTTGAGGAAGTTGCGCAAGCGCGCAAGATGATCGCGGCGTTCGATCTGCCTGAAAATAAAAGCAAGGGCGTGGTTTCGATCGACGGGCGCATGGTCGAGCGCATGCATGCCGAGATGGCGCGCCGGATCGTGGCGATCTCCGAAGCGATCGAACAGCGGTAGTCAGACGGGGCGAGGAAATCTCACGCCCACGGGCGCTCAGCTTTGAGCTTCGACTCGAAGCTGTCGATCTTGCTCTTCTTCTGCTGTGTCAGGCCGATGTCGTCGAGCCCGTTGAGCAGGCAGTGCTTGCGGAAAGCATCGATCTCAAACTTGACCACGCCGCCGTCGGGACCGTGAATCTCCTGTTTTTCGAGGTCCACGGTCAGTGTCGCGTTCGCGCCGCGTGCGGCGTCGTCGAAAAGCTTATCGAGGTCTTCCGGCGAAACGCGGATCGGCAGCACGCCGTTCTTGAAGCAGTTGTTGTAGAAAATATCGCCGAACGACGTCGAGATCACGCAGCGGATGCCGAAGTCCATCAGCGCCCAGGGTGCGTGCTCGCGGCTCGAGCCGCAGCCGAAATTGTCGCCGGCAACCAGAATCTTGGCTTTTCGGTAAGCAGGCTTGTTCAGCACAAAGTCCGGATTCTCGCTGCCGTCGTCCTTGTAGCGCATCTCGGAAAACAGGCCCTTGCCGAGGCCCGTGCGTTTGATCGTTTTCAGATACTGCTTGGGGATGACCATGTCTGTATCGACATTGATCATTTTCATCGGCGCGGCGACGCCCTCCAGCGTGGTGAATTTTTCCATCGGTGATCTCTGCTTTCGCCCGGCTTCTATTGTTCGGCTTGTCATGGCGGCTCCGGCGGCGGCGGTCAAGCCTGCGCAAGATCGCCCGCTTTATGCTCATCACGCTTGAAGCTTGCCTCGCGCACGAGGTTGCAAACCTGGACGTGAAATTCCGAATAGAACGACTCGCGCGCCCTGCGCTGCGCCTCGCGGTGCTCGGGATGCATGCGCCAGGCGCGCATGCCGTCTTCCGACTCGAATTCCACGATCGTGACGCGTTCGCCATCCTCGGCTGTGAAACCCTTGTGTGAAATGTAGCCCGGCATCGTCTTTGCCAGTTCGCTCATGCGCGCCGACATCTGCATATATTGCTCGCGCGCCTCCGGCCGCAGGCGGGAGCGAAAAACCGTGACGATCATCTCGGGTCTCCAGACGTTCAGGCGCCATGCTCACGCTGGGGGCAGCCCGGCGCAAATACATCTTTTGAATAGGGCGGATCGACCGCGGTAATCAATCCTCAGTCCGCTTCGGCTTCGATGGCTTCCATGTCCTCGTCGGAGAGGCCGAAGTGGTGACCGATCTCGTGCACCAGCACGTGCGTGACGATGCCGCCGAGGCTTTCCTCGTGCTCGGCCCAATAGGCGAGGATGGGCCGGCGATAGAGCCAGATCATGTTGGGCAATTGCGT
>DASUKT010000265.1:0-12719 GCA_036278575.1 Pseudolabrys sp.
AGGAATGCAACCGCACCGTCGAGATCGACTGTAAAGCCGCCCTTGACCTGATTGAAAATGACGCCGCTGACCTTCTCGTTGGCGTTGAACGCCTTCTCGAGCTTGCCCCAGCTTTCCTCGCGCCGCGCCTTGTCGCGTGACAGCACCGCTTCGCCGAGCGCGTTCTCGACGCGCTCCAGATAGACCTCGACAGTGTCGCCGACCTTGATGTCCGACTGGCGGCCGGGCGCTGCGAACTCGCGTATCGCGACGCGGCCTTCCGTTTTGGCGCCGACATCGATGACAGCCATGTCTTTTTCGATACCGACGACTTTGCCTTTGACGACGGTGCCTTCCGAAGGCGTGCCGCCTTGGGCGAAGGACTCTTCGAGCATTGCGGCGAAATCTTCACGCGAGGGTGCTGCGGCGGTGGCCATGTATTCTCCTGTTTGCGTACGCCGGCGGGTTGGAATGGCGTTCAAAAGCGCGGGCCGAAGGTCCGCAAGACCGACGGCGGCCCCGGAATCCCGGGTACCGGCGCAAAAAACCGTGCTTTTGAACGATGGTTCGTGTCGGGCTGCGCTTCACGCAGAGGCCGAGCGGGGCTTTGTCCTCCAACAACGAGGGGCGGTCAGCCGCGCCCTCGGCCCGCTCGGACGGCCTCGACGATGTCGATGGCGGCCCGGATAGCCGCGTCTATACCCAAATGGGTGGTATCCAGCAAGTGCGCGTCCGGCGCCTGCTTTAACGGCGCGGCGGTGCGGGTGCTGTCGCGCTCGTCACGCTTGCGAATGTCCGCCAGCACGGTCGCCTCATCAATGTCGCGGCCTTGCGCCCGGTATTCGGCGGCGCGGCGGCGCGCGCGCGCTTCGGGAGCCGCGGTGACGTAAATCTTCACGTCGGCGTCGGGGCAGATCACAGTACCGATATCGCGCCCGTCGAGAACCGCTCCCGGTGGCTTGGCCGCGAAGGAACGTTGAAAGTCGATAAGCACGGCGCGCAATTCGGGAATGGCGGAGACGATGGAGGCCGCTTCGCCTACCGCATGCGTCTTGAGCGTCTTCTCGTCAAAGCTTGCAGGATCAAGAGCGCGCGCCGCCGAAACCGCCGCTACCGGATCGTCGGGCTTCTGGCCCGCGGCAAGCAGCGCTTTGGCGACCGCGCGGTAGATCAATCCGGTGTCGAGATGGCGCAGGCCATAATGCGCGGCGATGCGCTTGCCGAGCGTGCCCTTACCGGAAGCAGCGGGACCGTCGATGGCGATGATCATCTTTCTTCCTTATCCCTCCCCTGAAAGGGGAGGGTCGATCGCTGAAGCGAAGCGACAGCGATCGGGGTGGGGTTATGTCTCGACATACGCAACCACCCGGCTCGCTTCGCTCGCCACCTCCCCCTTACGGGGGAGGGATAAGAAAGAATCGATAGTCATGTCAGGTCGGCGCCAAGCGAACGCATCAGGTCCACAAAACCAGGGAAGCTCGTAGCGATGAAGGCGCTGTCATCGATCTGCACCGCATTCTCGCTCGCAAGCCCCATCACCAGCGCCGACATCGCGATGCGATGATCCATATGCGTCGTGACAAGGCCATCACCCGCCGGCCGCCCCTTGCCGTTGACAATCAAATCGTCGCCGTCAATCTCCGCCTCGACGCCGTTGACGCGGAGCATGTTCGCAGTCGCCTCCAGACGATCGGATTCCTTCACGCGCAATTCCTTCAGGCCGCGCATGCGCGTTGCGCCTTCGGCAAACGACGCGAGCACCGCAAGTATCGGATATTCATCGATCATCGACGGCGCGCGATCCGGCGGCACCTCGACGGCGCGCAATTGCGACGCGGTGATACGCAGGTCGGCGACTTCCTCGCCACCGTCATTGCGCGTCGCCAGCGTTTCAATCTTTGCGCCCATGTCGCGTAACGTCGTCAGCAAGCCTGTGCGCAGCGGATTGGTCATCACCGCCTCGAAGATCACGTCGGAGCCCGGCACAAGCAGCGCCGCCGCAATCGGAAAGGCCGCCGATGACGGATCGGCAGGAACGACAACCGGCGCCGGCTCGAGTTCAGGCTGGCCGTGCAGTGTAATGCGGCGGCCATGATCGCCGTGTGGTTTGCTCACGACCTTCGCGCCGAAATGCTTGAGCATGCGCTCGGTATGGTCGCGCGTCGCCTCCGCTTCGATCACCGTCGTCTCGCCCGGCGCGGACAGCCCTGCCAGCAGCACCGCCGACTTCAATTGCGCAGACGGCACGGGAGATTCGCAGATGATCGGAATTGGATTGACGGCGCCCCGCAGCGTGATCGGCAACAATCCGCCGTCAACGGCATCAATTACGTGCGCGCCCATCTTTGCCAGCGGATCAAGAATGCGCCGCATCGGCCGCTTGCGCAGCGAAGCATCGCCGTCAAAAGAGGCGGTGATCGGCGATCCGGCGACGGCGCCGAAGGCCAGCCGGCAACCGGTGCCGGAATTGCCGAAATCGAGAGTCCCCGCAGGCTCACGAAAGCCGCCGACACCCACGCCATGAGCGACCCACGCGCCGTCGCCGCGGCGCTCCATCTGGGCGCCGAGCGCGCGCATGGCTTCGGCCGTATGCAAAACATCCTCGCCTTCGAGCAACCCGCTGATAACCGTCTCGCCGACCGTGAGAGCCGCGAGAATCAAGGCGCGATGCGAAATCGACTTGTCTCCGGGCACGCGGACGCGGCCCTGAAGCGGCCCTCCGCGGTGGGCCGTGAGCGGTAATGGGACGGCGCTGTTCACCAGTGGGTATCCTTAAAATATGCGTCGTCCTACCATGCGCTCGCGCGCGCCGTCATCCGCCCGAACAGGGCCATTTCCCGAGCGATCCTATTGACAGCGGCTGCGCAACTAGCCAAGTGAAGCCCGAATTTCTTGTCATTCCGAGGAACCAGTCCGTGGCGAAACCAGAGCTCGGCACTAAACGCGTCTGCCCCGATACCGGCCGCAAGTTTTACGACCTCAACAAGACACCCGTGATCTCCCCCTACACCGGCAAGGTCGTGCCGATCATCGCCGCGCCGGTGCGATCGAAACCCGAAACGGCAACCGCTGTTCCGCGTCCCGCAGCAGCTGCAGAGACCGTTGTGCCGGAGACCGCAGAGGCTGAATTTGTTTCGCTCGAGGATGCCGAGGCCGAACAGCAGGGCAAGAAGCCGGCCGCAACCGAAGCCGCTGCGGCTGAGGGCGAGGACGATGTCGAAATCGATGAGAGCATGGACGATGCCGCTTTCATCGAGGAGGAAGAAGAAGGCGACGCCGACGTGACCGACATCATCGGCGAGGGCATTCCGAAAGAGGAAGAGAGCTAATCGCGGCGCAGGCTTTAGATATCCGCAAACCGAAGAACTACGCTATTCTGATTACTGACTACCGCTACTGATTACTGACGGGGCCATAGCTCAGCTGGGAGAGCGCCTGCATGGCATGCAGGAGGTCGGCGGTTCGATCCCGCCTGGCTCCACCAGCCTTCGTTTGCTACGCAAGCTTCGGCTCGGCAGGCCAAGCGCAAGCGAAGGCTGCCGCGCCGTAGTTCCGTAGGAAACGAAGGCGGGCGAAGACGCAATATGTCTATATTCTCCAAAGCACAGATAGTGCCCACTTTTATGTCGGCCTAACCGGCGATTTGCGAATTTGTCTGGCAGCACACAATTCCGGTAAGGTCCGCCACACTTCCAAATACAAACCTTGGCAAATAAAGAGCTATGTCGCTTTTCGCGATCAAAAGCAGGCGTTAAACTTTGAAAAATACCTAAAGTCGCCCTCGGATCGAGCATTCGCAAAAAACCGACTCTAATTCTTGAGTTTCCCATGCAAAACAAAATCGCGCTTGAAGAACATTTCGCAATCGAAGCGACACTCGGCGACTCGCAGGTTTTCGGGCAGCACGTATGGCCGGAGCTTGAGGGTCGCCTGCTCGACACGGACGACCGCCTGTTGCGGCAGATGGACCAACACGGCGTCGGCATGATGATCCTGTCGCTCAACGCACCGGCCGTGCAGGCCATCGCCGACAGAAAGCGCGCAATCGACGTGGCGCGCGAAGCCAACGACTTCCTGGCGGCAAAAATGCACAAACACCCCGGCCGCTACACCGGTTTCGCCGCGCTACCAATGCAGGATCCGGACGCGGCAACCGTCGAACTTGAGCGCTGCGTGAAGCAGCTTGGTTTTGTCGGCGCGCTGGTCAATGGCTTCAGCGACACCGGCGACGCAAAAAAGCTGCTCTATTACGATCTGCCGCAATACCGGCCGTTCTGGAAAGCGCTCGAAGCGCTGGACGTTCCGTTCTATTTGCACCCGCGCAATCCGTCCCCCGGGCAAATTCCGGGATACGAAGGCCACAACTGGCTGCTCGGGCCGAATTGGGCGTTTAACGCCGAAACGGCGGTCCACGCATTGCGGCTGATCGGCAGCGGTCTCTTCGACGAGTGCCCAAAATTGAAGATCGTGCTCGGGCACATCGGCGAAGGCATCCCGGCCCAGCTATGGCGGATCGACGGCCGCAACGGCTGGATGAAGGAACCGCACAGGTACGCGGCTAAACGCAGCGTCGCCGATTATTTCCGCAAGAATTTCTGGCTGACCACGTCAGGCAATTACAGCACGTCGACACTCGTGCAGGCGATGGCGGAAATCGGCGCCGATCGAATTATGTTCTCAGTCGACTGGCCGTTCGAGGACGTCGGTCAAGCTTGTCAGTGGATCGACAACGCGAAAATTTCGGAAGCGGATCGCGAAAAGATTGGACGTACCAATGCCGTCGATCTGTTCAAGCTGAAACTGCGCCAGTCCGCTTGAGGACGGCTTTGCGTTAGCGCATCCGGAAATGCCCGACCGCGTCTTTTTTCCAGACGAGGCCGTTGCCCGGCCGGCTCGACGGCGCCGCATGCCCGTCGATAATCGCAAGCGGCTCCTCGACCAGTACGTTCGCCCAATCGACGTATTCGAGGAAATGACAAGTCGGCGTCGCCGCCAGAAGGTGGGCGCTCACCTCCGGAAACAGATGGGATGACATTTGAAGTTTGTTGGCTGCAGCAAGTTCGGCGGCCGCGCGCCAGCCGGTGACGCCGCCGATGCGCTCGAGATCGGGCATGACGTAATCGCAGGCCTTGTACTCAAGCGCCATCGCCATGCCGGCGGGAAGCGAGAAGTTCTCGCCAAGCTGCACCGGCATCTTTAGTTCGCGCGCAAGCCGCGCCGCGCCCGCGTAATCGTCGTGGCGGATCGGCTCCTCGAACCAGTAGACGTTTTCCGAATCGAGCGCACGGCCACGCTCAAGCGCGTCCTCGACGTCGAGCATCTGGTTGTAATCGACCATGAGCAGCACCGCGTCGCCGACGCGCTTGCGCACCGCGTGCACGGCTGCGAGGTCTTCTTGCAGCGTCGGATAGCCGAGCCGCAGCTTCACCGCCTTGAAGCCGCCGGCGAGCAGCTTCTCGGCCTCGTCGGCAAGCGCGGCAGTATCCATGAGCCCGAGGCCGCAACTGTTGTAAGCGGGAATAGGCCGTGGCTCGGCGCCGAGAAATTTCGCAAGCGGCATCCCCGCAGCAATTGCTAGCGCATCCCAGCAGGCGACGTCGAAGGCGGCCATCGCCATGCGCACAATGCCCTGCACGCCGATGAGCGTGAAGCGCTTGGTGAGCTTCGCCCACAGCGCGTCAGGCTCGATGCGGGCGCCCTTCGTGACCCGCTCAATTTCACCCAGGATGCTGACGATACCGGCCGCCGCCGCAGGTAAATAGCAAAACAGATAGGAGCGGCCGACGGGCCCCTCTTCCGTCTCGACATCCACGAGCAGCAAGGGCGCCTTGGCTACCGCGCCGGCGCTGGTCCCGAGTACAAAGGTCAAGGGAACCTGGACCGGCGTGGCGTTGATCCTGCGTACGGTCAACCGGGGCATCGGCGCTGCAATTGTCATGAAGTTCCCTGGCGTTGCGGCGCCACTATACCGGCCAGAAATGGCGAATTCTTCCACGTTCTTGAACCTTTAACCGGCCCCGCCCATATTAGCTCTGGCCGGCGGGCAGTCGCCCGGCGGTCGGGGGCGCCCGCAAGGGGCCTCGTCAAAGTCGCTTCACCTGAGGACTTTGGGATCCATGTCACGAGTTCCGTCACTGTCCAGTCCCTTCCTTCTGGGGTTTGACGAGATCGAGCGCGTGCTCGACCGCGTCACCAAGGGTTCGGACGGCTACCCGCCGTACAACATCGAGCGCCTTGTCCGCGACGGGAAAAACCCGGAGCGGCTGCGCATCACGTTGGCTGTTGCAGGCTTCACCCGCGAACAGCTCGACGTGACGATTGAGGAAAGCCAACTGGTGATCCGCGGGCGGCAGCAGGACGACAAGGCCCGGCAATATCTCCACCGCGGCATCGCGGCGCGCCAATTCCAGCGCACGTTCGTGCTGGCGGACGGCATGGAGGTTTTAAGCGCCGACCTCAAGAACGGATTGCTGTCGATCGATCTCGCCCGGCCCGAGCCGGAACGGATCGTCAAAACGATCGCGATCTCAGAACAGGAATGACGGAACGGATAACAGGACTCGACAGGTAAATCGTAGAAAGGAGTCGAGGGCCATGACCAACGACAAGCAACCGAACGAAATCGCACCTAATCCGGCAATGACGCAGGAAGGGCTTGCGCACTTTGGCGACGGACGCCTCGCTTATGTGAAGGCGATCCGATCCGAAGACGTGAAAACGCTTTTCCCGCAGGCGCCGCAGATTGCGCCGGGCGTCAAACTGTTCGTGCTGCATGCAGCCGACGGCACACCGATCATGCTGACAGACACGCGCGAGGCGGCAATCGCCAATGCGTGGAGTCACGAGCTCGAGCCCGTCAGCGTCCACTGACCAGGTATCGGTAATCGGTATTCAGTAATCAGAATGGCGACACGGAAAACGGGAGCCGATGCTCCCGTTTTTTGATTCCGATTACTGACTACTGTCCCCTGCTACGCTACGCTGCACTGCTCGCCGGCGGAAGCGTCAGAGCGGCATAGAGGGCATCGGCGTCTCGCGATTCACGCAGTTTGCGTGCAACATCGGCGTCGCGCAGCAGCCGGGCAACGCGCGCCAGCGCTTTCAAATGATCCGCGCCGGCATTTTCCGGCGCCAGCAGCAGAAAAATAAGATCGACCGGCTGCCCATCGAGCGCTTCAAAATCGATCGGCTCTTCCAGCCGCGCGAACAGCCCGAACAGCTTCGTGAGCTTCGGCAACTTGCCGTGCGGTATTGCGACGCCGTTTCCAACGGCCGTCGAGCCCAGCTTTTCCCGTTGTAACAAGATTTCCAGAATACCGTGCTCGTTCTCCCCCGTAAGTTCCGCCGCACGCGCGGAAATCTCCTGGATCGCCTGCTTTTTGCTGTCCGCTTTGAGCGTCGGAATAATTGCTTTCGGCGCGACGAGATCGGTGAGCGTCATGGACATGTCCAATGATCGGAAAAAGCGGCGCCGCGTTTCAAGGGGTGTGTTGAAGGCGGCGGACCATAAGGATGGAGAAAGGGCGCGTCAATGGGGCCGTACCTTGCCAATCGTTGCTACCGTCTCCGGGAAACCTCAGAACGAGCCGATTTGCGGTCCTTGAGCCAGCGCTTGTAACGTCGAAGCCGCTTTTCGATACGGATCGCCGCCTGGTCGGCACTGATATAGGCGTCCGCCGCTGTTCCTTCAGCCTGAAGCGTTACACCTGAGTCGAGGTGGATTGCGCATTCGGTGCGAAAGCCAAATCCATCCTTACCCACCGTGGCATGACCCGAATATCCGCCGTCGAAATATTTCGACGCAGCGTCATCGACGCGCGCCGTAATGCGCTGCCGCAAAGCAACGCCGACATCGATGTTTTTTCCCGAAACCCGGAATGACATGAAGTCACCTCCTAGCTTGCGCGACAGAACGCCGCGCCCGTGCGGATGGTTCCTCAATGCCGCGCTGCGGCAACGATAGTGCATCGCAATGCCAAAGGATTCAGGCGCCGGCGGGCTGTTTGTTCCGCCGGCGTTGCACGGACGAGGGAATTCGCATGGCTTCCCGATATTTCGCGACCGTGCGGCGGGCAATTTCGACCCCTGCCTCTCGCAGCTTCTCCACTATCGTGTCGTCCGACAGCACGTCGGATACGGATTCTGAATCGATCAGCCGCTTGATGCGATCCCGCACCGCTTCTGCCGAATGCGCCTCGCCGCCGTCGGCGGCGGCGATCGCTGACGTGAAGAAGTATTTCAATTCAAAAATTCCGCGCGGCGTCGCCATGTATTTGTTGGCGGTGACCCGCGAAACGGTCGACTCGTGCATGCTTATCGCGTCAGCTACATTTTTCAAATTGAGCGGCCGCAGATGCTGAACGCCTTTTGCAAAGAACGCGTCCTGTTGGCGGACAATTTCCGTTGAGACTTTCAGAATCGTCTTAGCGCGTTGATCCAGCGCGCGAACGAGCCACGTCGCGGATTGCAGGCACTCGGCAATGTAGGTTTTTTCCTTGTCGCTGCGCGTCGTCTGCGACACGCGCGTGTAATAGCGCTGGTTGATCAGAACTTTCGGCAGCGTGTCAGAATTCAACTCTATCTGCCACGTCGCATCGGGCGCGGGGCGCACGAACACATCGGGCACGACCGGCTGGACGGTCATCGAGCCGAAAGCGAGTCCCGGCTTCGGATTGAGGCTGCGGATTTCCGCCACCATATCGGTGATATCCTCGTCGCCGACGCCGCAAAGTTTGCGCAAGGCAGCAAGATCGCGTTTGACCAAAAGGTCGAGATGTTCGACCAGCGCCTGCATCGCCGGATCGTAGCGATCGCGTTCCTTGAGCTGGGTGGCCAAGCATTCGGTCAAATTGCGCGCGCACACGCCCGATGGATCGAACGTTTGCAGGATCGCAAGCACGGCTTCGATATCCGCGCGTGACGCGCCAAGCTTTTCCGCGACGCCATCGATATCGCCAGCCAAGTAGCCGGCTTCATCCACCAAATCGATCAGATATTGACCGATCATCCGTTGGGCGGGGTCGGAAATCGCAAACGTCATCTGTTCTGCGAGATGATCGGCGAGCGTCGTTTCGTTGGAAACGAAGGCTTCAAGATTATACCCGCCCTCTTCGGCAGCGCGCGGGCCGCTCCCGCCTGAATGGACGGCTTGTTGCGCCTCGGCCGCCGCGGGCCTTTCGACGCCTTCGTCGGGGAAGGTGTTTTCGAGCTCGGTGCCCAGCCCTTCCTCCATGGCGCTGCGGCTTGTTTCGAGCTCGGTACCGATCCAGTCGCCTTCGGTCCGCTCAGTCTCCTGCTTACCCTCGCGGTCCTCGCCATCGTCACGCGCCTGGGTCAGTTCGTCCTCCGCGGCGCGCTCGAGCAACGGATTGCGTTCGAGTTCCCCTTCGACGTAAGCGGCCAGATCGAGGCTGGAGAGCTGCAGCAGTTTGATCGCCTGCATCAATTGCGGCGTCATTACCAGTGCTTGCGTCTGGCGAAATTCGAGTCGTTGCGACAGCGCCATTCCGAATCCCGGCGAACTGGTCTGATTCTTGCTTGGTTATACCAGCTTCGCGGTCCGAACAGGTAAATCAATCCGTAGGCAAACACTGCTCAATGCTTGAGCACGGTTACATGCGGAATTCATTGCCGAGATAGAGGCGGCGCACATCCGGATTGTTAACGATGTCCTCGGCGCGGCCCTCCATCAGTACCTCGCCCGAATAGATGATGTAGGCCCGGTCGGTCAGGCCAAGCGTCTCGCGTACGTTGTGATCGGTGATCAGAACGCCGATGCCGCGATTGGTCAGATGACGGACGAGCGCCTGAATATCGCCAACGGCAATCGGGTCAATGCCGGCGAACGGTTCATCGAGCAGCATGTAACTCGGACGCGTCGCCAGTGCGCGTGCGATTTCGACACGTCGGCGCTCGCCGCCGGAGAGCGCGATCGACGGCGTTTTGCGCAACCGGCCGATGTTGAACTCTTCCAGCAATGCGTTGAGATCGGCTTCCCGCCGGCGCCGGTCCGGTTCTATGACCTCGAGAACCGAGCGTATATTTTCCTCCACATTGAGGCCGCGAAAGATGGACGCCTCTTGAGGCAGATATCCGATGCCGAGCCGCGCGCGCTGGTACATTGGCAGCGATGTGACGTCATAGCCGTCGAGCTCGATGCGGCCACGATCCGCCTTGATGAGACCGGTGATCATGTAGAACACGGTCGTCTTGCCTGCACCATTCGGCCCGAGCAGGCCGACGGCCTCGCCGCGCCGGACGTAAAGTGTGACGCCTTTTACAACCGTACGTCCGCCGAAGGTTTTTTCGACCGCATGCGTGGCAAGAAATCCATGACGCGCCGATTGCCGGCCGTTCAAATCGCGACGGGAATGCTGGGCGCCGGCTTGAGACGGCGTATTGGCCCTGCGCGCTTGCACTTGCGCGTTCACCACCGTCTGCACGAGACGTGCTTCGCTTGGCGACATCTGGCGATGCGGCTGCGGCGTTTGTCGGCGGAACAGCGAAAGAATTTTCACCCGGTAACCTCTAGGGGACAATCAGGCGTTGCCGGAGATTAGCCGATTCCGACCCCTCGCGGCGGAATGTATCGTTTGGCCGACGTTCAATGCGAACGTCGCTGCGGTGATGGGTGAGTAAGGCCGCTGGCGGGATTGAAGTTGGGCGCACCGCCGCTGGGCTGAAAAAGCCCCTGCACCCGTCCTTGGCCGTTCTTGCCGGATTCGACCCGCGAAACGCCATTCGTAAGGTCGACAACAAGCCTGTCGCCGCGCAACACGTTTTCGCCCTGGGTCATCGTCACATGACCGTTAAGCGTCACCGTGTTGGTCTTCATGTCGAAAATCCCGATATCGCCGGTAGCGGTCTGATCTTTCTGCGTCACCACCACGCCACCACGTGCCTCCAGGCGTTTGATGTGCTGCTCGCCGCCGGGGCCCGGCTTTGCCGCAGTCATTGTGGAGTTTTGTGCGCTCTTCGATCCGCTGGCGCCGCCCTGCTCATAGAACACCACCAGAGATTTGCATCTCAATCCCGTATCGCCCTGTTTCACCCGCACGTCGCCACTGAACACCGCGGTCTTATCCTTGTCGCGCACCTCAAGCGTCGCCGCCTCGATCTGCACGGGTTGATTGCGATTTTGCGAAAATCCCTGCAATGCATTGGGCGGCCCCTTCGATACCGGGGCGGCAACAGCAGAAGCGACCGACAACGCAAGCGCAAACAGGCCCACGCCCGAGGCGCGATATGTCGCGGCAACCAGCATCATTTCCCGGCTTTCCCTGGCGGCAGCTTTGAGCCATCGAGCATCAAATTCATGGTCACGTCGTTGAAGCGTACACTGTCGCCGGAATTGGTCACTTCGAGCCCCTTGGCATCCAAGGTGCCTTGCAGCATTTGCACTTCAACCGGCTTGCGCGAGGTGATGTTGCCTTTGCGAATGTCAACCACCGCTTCGCTCAGATGTCCTCTGTAACCGCTCGACGACGTAAGCACGATGTCCTGATTGAGCGTAAGCATTTCTCCTTTGGTGTCGTAAGTGCCGTTCACCGCCGTCATTTCCATTGTGCTCTTGTCCTGCATTTGCACATTGGCGTGAATATTCTTCAGCTCGACGATATCGGGCCGTGTGAGGTCCTGTGACGCCTTCGCCGCCGTCAGCTCATACGCACGCGCATCGCGCGTGAAGCCGGACAGGCGCGGCGCCTCCATCGTTATCTTTGTGCCGGACACGACCACGTTGCCGGCATTGATCGGCAGCTTCGCCAGCATCCGTAACGGATTAAAATACGAGATCAAAAAAACGATCGAGACACCCACAACGACACTTACAGGAACGGCGACGCGCAAAAAGCGCACGGTGCGGCTGTGTTGCCGGGCGGCACGAAACGCCCGTTCGCTATTCCGGCGCGGCGCGTTCCACGACGCGCGCGCGGCTTGCGACTCGGCTCTCTGTACAGCCATATCGTTCATGCTTTCGGCGGCGCTTCGTGTTGCGGCACGGCTGCCGGTTCTGCCGGACGAATATGGCCCGGCCGCGGCACCCTAATCCACCCTCACCCGACGCGTCCGAACGCCGCTCACGAGGAGTGGGAGAAAATATCCTCGTCGGCCCATCCGGCAAGGTCCAGCCGCACCCGATCCGGCAAAAAACGGAAGCACGCCGCAGCAAGCCCCGCACGGCCCTCGCGGGCGAGCATGGCGTCGAGCTTTTCACGCAATTGATGCAGATGCAGCACGTCGGAAGCCGCATAGTTAACCTGCGCCTCAGTCAATTCGCCGGCGCCCCAGTCGGACGATTGCTGCTGCTTGGAAATTTCGACATTGAGAATTTCCCGCGCGATATCTTTCAAACCGTGCTTGTCGGTATAGGTGCGCGCAAGACGCGACGCGATCTTGGTGCAATAGACCGGCTCGGCCATGACGCCGTAGGCGTTGTAGAGCGCGGCAAGATCGAAGCGCGCGTAATGAAAAATCTTCAGGATCGCTTTGTCGGCAAGCAGGCGCTTGATATTGGGCGCATCCGGCTTGCCTGCCGCGATTTGCACGACGTCGGCCGAGCCATCGCCCGGCGAAAGCTGCACGACACACAGGCGGTCGCGATGCGTATCGAGTCCCATGGTCTCGGTATCGATGGCCACCGCGCCTTTGTAGGCCGCAAGACTGGGAAGATCGCCACGATGCAGGCGGACGTTCATTCGCTGGTCCGGTTCAAATTTATTGGCACGTAAGCTATCCGAGTA
>DASUKT010000266.1:0-3214 GCA_036278575.1 Pseudolabrys sp.
CAAAGCCTGTTTCGATGTCGTTGCGGTCCTGATCCGAAGGATGGGTTTTGCCGAGTGCGCCCTCGGGCATGAGAATTTCGGGCGCGACCTCATGCGCTCCAAGCAAATGAAACCCATTCCGCTCGAAGATGTCGCCGACGCCCGACAACAGGTGGTTATCGCCGCCGCGAAACGCCGCTGCGAGCCGCGGTAATAGTGTCAGCGTCTTGAAATCGAGTCGTAATTGCCAGAGCGCCGGACGCACCAGGCTGCCGATGAAGACGACCTCACGGCATCCGGCATCGTTCAACATGCGCTGTAACCGGCCAAATTGGCCGACCGAGCCCCATTGATGCGGATATTGCTCAATTCGTTCCGGGTCGGCCGCGCCACGGATGGCAAACAGAACGACGCGCCGCCCGCGTTTCGTCGCGGCATCGGCAACGGCAAACGGCAAACTGCCGCCGCCGCAAATGATCGCGAGCGGGCTACCGGCAGCGCCCGTCATCGCAGCGGTCATGCATCCTCACCGGCTTCGGTTCGGCGAGCCGCCATCGTCAACGGCCGTTTGCCCGCGCGAATAAAATCGATCATTGACCGCACCAGCGGATCGGCTGCCTCTTTTTTATCGAGGCGGTCGAGCCGCGCCCGGAATTCGCCCTCGCCGAAGAACAGCGCCTGATAGGCGGCGCGGAGCACATGAATCTGCGCCTTGGCAAAGCCGCGCCGCGCCATGCCGATCACATTGAGGCCCACCAGATCGGCAAGCGGCCCATGCACCATGCCCCAGGGAATGACGTCGGCGCGCACGCCGCTCAGGCCAACGACCATTGCACCGTCGCCGATACGCACAAATTGCCGCACGGCGGCGCCGCCACCGAAGACCACATAATCGCCAACCGTCACATGGCCGCCGAGCACCGCGTTATTCGCAAAAGTAACATCGCTGCCGACCTTGCAATCGTGCGCCACATGCGAGCCGACCATCAGAAAACAGCGGTCGCCGATCTCCGTGATGCCGCGATCTTCTTCCGTTCCGATATTCGCTGTGACTCCCTCACGGATATCGCAATCTGCGCCGATCACAAGACGTGTCGGTCCGCCGCGATATTTGACCGATTGCGGTGGGGAGCCGAGTGAAGCAAATGGATAGACGACCGTGCGCGGCCCGATTGTGGTGTGGCCGGCTACGTGCACATGAGCGACCAGACGGCAGCCGTCGCCGATGCTGACGTTCGGCCCGACCGTGCAATAAGCGCCAATCGAAACATTCTGTCCGATCGTAGCCCCGGCCTCGATCCGCGCAGTCGGATCGATCGTCGTCATCGCCATGCTCATGGATCGGAGATCATGGCGCCGACCTCAGCTTCGGCGACGATCTGGCCTCGCACTTTTGCCTCGCCGCGGAACCACCACATGGTTTTGCGGCGTGCGAGCCTGGTCATGTGATATTCGATCGTGTCACCCGGCAATACCGGCTTGCGGAACTTGGCCTTGTCGATTGTCAGAAAGAAAACCGATTTCGGCTTGCCCGTTCCAAGAGAAACGATGCAAAGCACGCCCGCTGTCTGCGCCATCCCCTCGATCATCAACACACCGGGGAAAACCGGATTTCCGGGAAAATGGCCCTGAAACTGCGGTTCGTTGATCGTCACGTTCTTGATGCCGATGCCGTGCTCGTCGCCATGAATGTCAATAACGCGGTCGACCATGAGAAACGGATATCGATGCGGCAGCATCTTGAGGATCTGCGCGATCTCCGCCGCTTCAAGTTTGGTGACAGCTTCATCCATCCGCGCCGCCCCGTTCGTTCCGAGGCTTGTCGGCGGTCGAATCCGGCGCGGGTTTTTCGCGCGCCAGGCGTTCAAGCATCACGATCTCGCGGAACCATTGCTTCAGCGGTTTTGCGGGCGTACCGCCCCAGCGCGCGCCGGCCGGCACATCGCCATGCACGGCGCTGACCGCAGCGATCTGCGCACCCTCCCCGATCGTCACGTTGTTATTTAGGCCGACGCGCGCGCCGAGCACAACAAAGTCCTCCAGGGTCGAGCTGCCGGAAATGCCGGTCTGCGCCACGATGATGCAATGCCGCCCGATGCTGACATTGTGGCCAATCTGAACCAGATTGTCGATTTTCGTGCCTTCGCCGATCACGGTGTCGCGTATGGCGCCGCGATCGATGGTCGTGCCGGCGCCGATCTCAACGTCATCCTGGATGATGACGCGCCCCACCTGGGGAACCTTGAGATGCCTCCCCGCTCCCATAGTGAAGCCGAAGCCATCCTGGCCGATCTTGCAGCCGGAGTGGACGATAACCCGATCGCCGATCAAGGCATGCGTGATGATCGAGCCGGCGCCGATCGAGCAGCCGCGCCCGATCCGTACGCCTGGGCCGATGACCGCGTTGGCTGCGATGATCGTATCGCTCCCGATTTCCGCGTCCGGCCCGACGACGACGCCGGGGTCGAGCGTCACGCCGTTTTCAAGCCGCGCCGACGGATGAGCGAACGCCCCTTCGGCGCCCTGCGCGTTGTGCAGCGACGTCGGGCGTAGCGCGTGCGGGAACAGTGCTCGCCCGGCAATTACAAACGCCTTGTACGGCTCGCGCACACGCAAAGCGATGACGTGTTTCGGTACGCGATCGGCAAGAGCAGCGGTAACGAGGCAGGCGCCGGCATGCGTCGCCGCAAGCTGATCGGCATAATTCCGGCTGTCGCAAAAGCTCAGGTCGGCAGGCCCCGCCCGATCGAGCGGCGCGATGTTACTGATGCGTTGTCTGGCCGCCTGACCGATGACGGCTTCCGCGCCGGCGAGCGCAACAATCTCTCCGACCGTGAGGCCGGGCGTCTGACGCAGGAACAACGGCTCTGTCATGTCACCAGCGCCGTACGCAAATGCGCGAGCCGGATCAGAACTTGGTGCCTCCGCTGAAGCGGAACCATTGCGTGCGGTCGTAACTCTTCTTCGTGACCGGCACTGCGAAGTCGAAACGCAGCGGACCCAACGGCGAATCCCAGATCAAGCCAACACCGACCGACGAGCGAATCGAAGCGTCGTCGTCGAAACTCAAGTGTTCGCCCGTGAGATTCCAAAACGTCGGTCCCTGGTAGTCCCAGAGCGAACCGGCATCGGCAAACGCCGCAAGCTTGATGCCGACTTCCTTCGGCAGGAAGTAAAGCGGCGTTTGCAGTTCGAAGCTCGCGCCCCAGTACAACGAGCCGCCGAGCGCGTCTCC
>DASUKT010000267.1:0-12092 GCA_036278575.1 Pseudolabrys sp.
GGGGCATGACAACGGAGAGGTCGAGCACGCGCGTCAAATGACGCTCAGGGCGGCCCGCCGACGCTGCAGGATTCGCAGCGTCCATAGCCCAGATCGATCATGCATTCGCCGGCGGCGCGTTGCACCGCGCAGTTGCCGGGAAATTCGCCTCTGAAATCCATCGAGCGATAAGGCTCGAGGCTCTGATAATAGGCGCGCCGGGCGGCCTCAGGGGAATACTCCGAATAGACGCGCGCATGGACGCGGTGGTGTGCGTGACGTTTGTGCCGCGTGCTCGGCTCCGAGGCTGTCGTTGAGTTCCACGGCCCCAGCAAGACGGCGATTGCAAGCACGCTGATGCATGACAGGCTGGCGAGTTTCATGGCGTTACCTCCAAATGAAACCTTACGCCCTAAAACACCGCAGCCGCGCGATTGTCACCGCGCGGCTGCAAATTTATTCGTCGAAGAGGCGTCTGCCGGTCAATGCAACGCGGGCGCGGCCTCCGGGGTCTCCATCTGGGCGACCTTGTTCTTGACTGCCTTCTGCACCTTTTCGAACGCGCGCACTTCGATCTGACGCACGCGCTCGCGCGATACATCGAATTCGGCAGCCAAGTCCTCCAGCGTCACCGGATCATCAGCCAGACGCCGCGCTTCGAAGATGCGCCGCTCGCGATCGTTGAGCACGCTCAACGCGTCGGTCAACGCCTTGTGGCGATTGTCGCTTTCCTCGCTCTCGGCAAGGATTCGCTCTTGGCTCGGGCTTTCATCGATCAGCCAGTCTTGCCATTCGCCGCTGTCGCCTTCCTCGCGGATTGGCGCATTAAGCGACGCATCGCCGCCAAGCCGGCGGTTCATGTCGATAACGTCCTGCTCCGTGACGCCGAGGCGCTTGGCGATCAGCTTGACCTGATCGGGCCGCATGTCGCCTTCATCGAGCGCCGAGATTTTGCTCTTGGCCTTGCGCAGATTGAAGAACAGCTTCTTCTGGTTCGCGGTGGTGCCCATCTTCACCAGCGACCACGAACGCAGGATGTATTCCTGGATCGCGGCCTTGATCCACCACATGGCGTAGGTCGCAAGCCGGAAGCCCTTCTCAGGCTCGAAGCGTTTGACCGCCTGCATCAGGCCGACGTTGCCTTCGGAAACGACTTCGGAGATCGGCAAACCGTAACCGCGGTAACCCATTGCGATTTTGGCAACGAGACGAAGATGGCTGGTGACGAGCTTGTGCGCGGCTTCACGATCGCCGTGCTCACGCCAACTCTTGGCCAGCATGTATTCCTGTTGCGGCTCCAGCATCGGGAACCGGCGGATTTCATCGAGATAATGGCTGAGGCCGGATTCGGCCTTGAGCACCGGTAGTGTAGCAGCACGGGCCATGACAGCGCCCTCCATAATGCCCCCGGATGATCGGCGGGCGTTCAACGCCGCCGCTCCCCGAGCCGGCAGCGCCATTTGTTTCGCAAGTGCAGCATACCGGAAGAAACACCGGAATTAAAGAGTTCCACCCGTCACGTCACCGTCAAGTCGGCGTGACCCAGCCATTACCAAGGCATTCGAGCAAGCCGTTGATTCGGCTTGCGTCTTCCATTGCCAAGTGGGCGCGATCACGGTCTTTCAAGGCCGTTGTATGCAAGCTCGTGTCGTAAACGAGTGAAATCCTCCGGTAGTTCCGCTCGGAACTCCAGGGTTTTGCCGGTCAGGGGATGAACGATGGTGAGGAGATAGGCATGCAGGGCCTGTCTTCCAAGGCCCTCCAAAGCGGCCCGACCGTCGACCGAAAGACGGCTCGCCTTGGTTTTGTAACCGGAGGAATAAGTCGTATCGCCCATGATCGGGTGCCCAAGGTGAGCAAGGTGCACGCGGATCTGATGCGTGCGCCCGGTATCGAGCCGGCATTCGATGAGGCTCGCGATCGGCTTGCCGTCGCGTCCGGCGTAGCGCTCAAGCACTTGCCAATGCGTCACCGCTTTTCGCCCGTTCGCGCGGACCGCGCGCTTGTCGCGCGCATGCGGATGCCGGTCGAGAGGCGCATCGATCGTTCCTCGCGGCCGTGCCGGGGCTCCCCAGACCAATGCGAGATAGGCGCGCTCAAGACCGCTCTCGGTCTTGTTCGCGAACTGCGCGCTGAGCGCGCGATGCGCGGCATCTGTCTTGGCGACCACCATCAGGCCGGTGGTGTCTTTGTCGAGGCGGTGCACGATGCCAGGCCGTTTCACGCCGCCGATGCCGGACAGGCTCGCGCCGCAATGCGCGATGAGGGCGTTAACCAGCGTGCCGCTGACGTGTCCGGCGGCGGGATGCACGACGAGGCCGGCCGGCTTGTCGATGACGACGACCGCATCGTCTTCGTAAACGATGACGAGCGGAATCGCTTCGCCGGTGGGTGTGGCCGCTTCAGGCTCCGGCACCGTAACGGTGACTTCATCGCCGGATTTGACGCGTTGGCCGGGATCGCGGATCGTGCGCCCGCCGATCGCGACCGCGCCTCCGAGAATAAGGGCCTTGAGCCGTGAGCGTGACAGCGAAGGAATCCGCGCCGCAAGAATGCGGTCGATACGGCCGCCGGCTTCCTCGGCGGCGACGACAACTTCGGATTTTTGAGGAGCGTTCATGTGAGCCAAACGTCCGGCGAAAAGCCTCTCGATCCCACTGCGGCGCAGACGATCCAGAACGCGCGCCGGCTGATGCTGATTGCCAGCGTCACCACGTTTGTTGCGCTTGCGGCCGTTCTTGGCGTTATCGGCTATCGCGTTTCGCAGAGCGTGGGAAGTGTGCCGTCGGCCAATAAGGATGCAGCAGTCTTCGTGCCGCCGGGAGCCGAAGTAATATCGACGGCCATCGGCGACGGGCGGCTTGCGGTGACAATCGAGACGGGCGGCATGCAGGAAGTGCGGCTGTTCGATCTGCGCACGCTACAGCCCGCCGGCCGTATCCGGCTGATGCCAAAGCTCTGATGGCCAAGCCTGCCCGCGCTTGCGTGGGTGGAGGATCGAGGCTATCTCCGGGGCCTTAGCCAGCGGCTCCCTTCGTCTAGCGGTCCAGGACGCGGCCCTCTCAAGGCTGAAACAGGGGTTCGATTCCCCTAGGGAGCGCCAGCCACGTAGATCATGTTAGATTATCGTTTATCCCCGCGCTCGGCCTCACTAGATCGCACCGGTTTTTGGGCTGATGCCAAACAGGTCTTCCGGCGTTTCGATGATCTCGAACGGATCGGAATTTCCTGCAAAGTAGATGGCAGTGAATTCCTTTCCTTGACCGCGCACGCGTTTGCCCGCCAATGCCTTCGCGGTGTCGAGATAGATGGGATGACCGCTCACGAGCGTCGCCCTCGTCCAATTTGCCATGTTTCACCTCTGTGTTGAGCGGTGAACGTTAGGCCTTCAATCGTTCAATAAACAATAACGCATCGAAAGCGGCGCTTCGCTCGAAAGGCAGCCTGCGGAACTAGCCTCTGGTGTTGCCAAATTCGTGCAAGGCCTGAACCAGCGCTTCGGGCTGGACACTGACATCGCCGGTGAACGGGTGGTCGATTGAGATGATCACCAGCAGCACCATAAAAATCAGAAAACTCAGCAGCCCCGTCATCAGCACCTGCGCGCCGAGATTTCGCGTGCCGAAGAAAAACGTGAAGCCGATCGTCAGGCAGGCGCCCAGAAAAAGCGCGGCCCAAATGACGCCCGGCACGATGCCGCCGCACAGCACGCCGCGTTGCCGGCGCGATTGCGTTACCTGATCGAGCTGGTGAAAAAGCTCGGCGAGCGTCGATGCGCCGCGATTGCCTGCAGGCGCGGCGGCAAAGGCTGCCGCGTACAGCTTGTTCAGAGCCTCGTTGGCCTGCGCGCTTAATGTGCCGCGCGCCATCGACGGCCAATCGCTCGCGATCACCGCCCGCACGTAGCTGTTGATGTCTTTGCGGATCGAGGCGCCACCTTCGGCGGTCACGCCTTCGGACAGGCGGTAGAGGGCGACGATTGCACCGGCTTCATTAGCGACCGCGATATCGGCTTCGCGATATTTTTCCCAGACCACGATAACGGCAAAGCCGAGCATCACGGCGTAGATCACGCCGATCGTCCCGAATTTGAAGCCCGCCACCTCGTTGTTGGTCGTCAGCCGTTCAAGGCCGACGGTGCGGCGCACCATGAACGAACAGAGCATCGCGAGGCAGGTGGTCGCCCCCACGATCAGCGCCGCGGATAGCCATAGCGGCCACGCCGCCAGATTCATCGCGATGTCCATCGATTCCCCCGCCGCACTATACCGGCATTCCCGACCGGCGTCCCTCGGTACGGAACGCCGGGCAAGCCGTAAGCGTTTGATGCCACGCGCCTCCGCTGGATTTAAGCTGCCGTGCCCAAAGCGTCACGACTTGATTGCGAACAAAGGAGTAAGCCGATGCACAAGCTTTTTGCCGCCGTTTTCTTTTCTGCCGCTCTCGTTTCGACAACCACCCAGGCCGGTTCATGGCATCGCGTGTCGCCGGGGATAATTCTGCCGGTCGCAGGAGGGTGCGGCATCGGCGTTCATCGCGGTCCTTTCAACGGATGCAACGTCGCTTATCGGCCTTACCGCCACGCTTATTATCGCGGTTACGTGCACGGTTATCGCGACGGTTATCTTGACGATGTGTATGGGCATGGGCCGGCCTGGTTGGTGGACCAGGGCGCGTGCAGCGGGTTGAAGCCTTACCTCATCTGCGCGCCGGGCGGGCCGTGTTGGGCAGATTGCTACGGCCGGGTCGAACTCGGCTGGTAAGTGCCTTTCGAATTTCATGGCGTTGGCGCAGGCGTTTCGCACGCACGAACGCATGCTGTCATACGTGCGGTCGGCGACGTTCAGTTCCAAATTAACCGGCCATTAACCACGTTTGACTACATGAAAAGCGAAGGGGAATGACCGAGCCGCGTTGGGGCTGCAATCAACTTGTTCAGGCTGCCGATACATCGCCTCAGCCGCAGGCCGCATCGGAAGATCGCTCTTCTTGTTGCGGTAAGCTCACTTTTATCAGCGGCGACGCCCACGCCGCCACGGCCACATCAAACTTCACCGTGCAACTGACGATTACGGCGTCATGCACGATCGGCAGCGCTTCCACGCTGGATTTCGGCAGCCAGGGTGTGCTGACGAGCGCCATCGATCAGACCGGCACGATTGCAGTCCAATGCACCAATACGACCCCCTTCAACATTGGACTCGACGCGGGTAACGGCGCGGGCACAACGGTAACGACGCGCAAAATGATCGGCGCCGGAGGCGCGACAGTCGCTTACGCGCTCTACAGCGACAGCGGCCGCACATCGAATTGGGGCAATACGCCGGGTGTCGATGCCATTTCATCAACCGGCACCGGCGCAGCGCAGAGTTTTACAGTTTTTGGCCGCGTGCCGGCTCAGGCGACCCCAGCGCCCGCGACTTATACCGATACCGTCACGGTCACCGTAACGTACTGAAGTACCAGTCCAAAAATCATAAGTAGCGTTAATGAGTCATATACAAGTTTTTATTAAAGTCGCCGTCCAAGTGAGTCTTCGTAACCGTCAGTATTGCGAGTTCGCCCATGTATCGATTTGTCCCGCTTAAAAGCCTTCGGGTCGCATTGAGTGTGAAGCGCGGTATCGCGGCCTTGGCTGTAGTTGCTCTCGGCAGTCCTGCGTTCGGCGCTACCACGACACAAACGTTCACGACCCAGATCACGATCACGGCGTCATGCACAATTCTGAGCGCATCACTCCTCGATTTCGGAACGCAGGGTGTTCTGACGGCGAACGTCGATCAGACCAGCACGATTCAGGTGCAGTGCACCGATACGACGCCATTCAATATCGGACTGGATGCCGGTACGTCAGCTGGAGCGACCGTAACGACGCGCAAAATGACCAGCGGCGGAGGCGCAACCGTCGACTACGCGCTTTACAGCGACAGCGGTCACACGACGAACTGGGGCAATACGGTTTCAACCGATACCGTCTCGTCGACCGGCACCGGCGCAGCGCAGAGTTTCCAGGTCTTTGGCCGCGTGCCGCCGCAGACAACACCGGCACCCGCGCTATACACCGATACGGTAACGGTCACGGTTACGTACTAGGCGCTTCTCGCCCCAAGAAAGGCCCGGCCAGTCATGGCCGGGCCTTTGCATTTGCTGCGGCATTACTTTTGGCTGCGCCGCCTGCATGGGCGGCATCGCTTCAGGTCTCACCCGTCAGCATCGAGGTGGTGGCGCCCGGCGCAGCGGCGACTTTGCAACTTCACAATGTCGGAGACACACCGCTCAACGCCCAGATTCGTGTTTTCCGCTGGGTTCAGACGAACGGTGAGGAAAAGCTCGAGCCGACGCGCGACGTGGTCGCAAGCCCCCCAATTGCGACACTGAATCCCGGTACCGACTACACCGTGCGTGTGGTCCGCGTTGCCAAGCAACCTGTCGCCAGGTCGGAAGATTATCGGTTGCTGGTGGACGAACTTCCCGATCCAGCCGCGCACCGAAATCGGTCCATCAATCTCGTGTTGCGCTATTCGATTCCCGTCTTTTTTTCTTCCCGTGAAGCCAGCGACGCACGGCTGACTTGGTCCGTCGAGCAACGCAACGGCCGTATCTATGTCGCAGCCACGAACAGCGGCGATCGACACGTGCGGATTTCGGCATTGAAACTGCAGAGCCGGAACGGCGTGATTGTCCCGTTCGGCAGCGGCCTCACGGGATATGTACTCGGGCGTTCCGTCATGCGCTGGGCGGCACCGGGCAAGAGACACAGATTTTTCGCCGGTAATTCAGTTGTGATCTCTGCTCAGAGCGACCGCGGTCCGATACATGCGATCGCCTCTGCGCAAGCTCTTCGCTAGATCGCGGGATGCCGGGACTGCGTTTCTGCTCGCTGCCCTGCTCGCGTTTCATCATGGCGTGCGGGCGGCCGAGGAGTCCCGTCAGCTTCAGCTCGAAGTCTATATCAATGGGGAATCGACGCGGCTTATCGGCTCCTTCATCCAGCTTGCCGACAAGCGAATGGCGGCTCGCAGAGGAGAGCTGACCGATATGGGCATCAAGCCGCCGGGATCCGGCGCCAACGATGAGCTTGTTATCATCGACGGTCTTGCCGATGTTTCCTACCGGTACGACGAGCCCGGGCAGAAGATATTTTTCAAGCTCGGCGACGATCGGCGCGTTACAAAGCAGTTCGACGCGCGCGGCCGCCCGCACGGACTGTCGACCGCTCCGTCGGCCATCGGCGCCGTGCTGAATTACACCGCCTTTGCCTCTTCGACAAAAGAGTTCGACGGCAGCTCGCTCGCGTTTTCTGGCGCCAATGCGACGCTCGACGGGCGGTTGTTCGGTCCTTACGGCACGCTAAGCCAGTCGGGGATTATCGGCACAACCGCTACGGAAAAGGAGGTCGATGCGCTTCGTCTCGACACGACCTGGACCTATTCTACTCCACAAAGCTTGCTGACCTATCGGGCCGGCGACCTCATATCCGGCGGCTTGCTTTGGACACGCCCGATTCGCTTGGGCGGCGTGCAAGTCCAGCGTAATTTTTCGCTTCGACCCGACCTCGTTACATTCCCGCTCCCGAGCGTATCCGGAAGCGCGGCCGTCCCTTCGACGGTCGATGTCTATGTGAACAACGTCAAGACGCATTCGCAACAGGTCCCGGCGGGCCCCTACCAGATCAACAACGTTCCGACACTGACCGGCGGGGGTATCGCCCGCGTTGTCGTCCGCGACGCGGCCGGCCGCGCAGTGGAAACGAGCTTGCCGTTCTATATTTCGCCGAAGCTTTTGAAGGAGAATTTTGTCGATTTTTCCATCGAGGCCGGCGCGCCGCGCATCTTCTATGGGACCCCATCGAGCTCCTATCTGGAAGATCCGGTTGGCTCCGCAAGTTTGCGGGGAGGCGTGTACGATTGGCTTACGCTCGAAGCACACGTCGAGATGCGCTCCAAATTCGTAAACGGCGGCTTGGGAGCCGCTCTCGGCGGAGGCTCGATGGGAGTCCTGTCGTTTGCCGGAAGCGCAAGCCAGTTCGGCAATAATTCCGGCTTTCAAAGTTACGCCGCCTACGATACGCAAATCGGCGTCGTCAGCGTTCATGCAAGCGCGCTGCAAACCTTTCGCGCGTACAACGATCTCGCGTCGGTAACCGCAACATCGTTTGTTCCGCCGTTCTCCGATGTAACGTTGAGCAATGTCCGGCCAGCGAAATCGCTCGACGCCGTTTCGGTCGGAGTCCCGCTTCCTTTTGACAAATCCGGCGTGAACGTCGGCTTCGTGCATCAGGTTCTGGACGATAACACGCGTTCCGACCTGGTAAATGTCACCTATTCCCGCGCGCTGTCAGACAACGCAACGTTATCGTTGACGGCGTTCTCCGATATCTACGACCGCAGGAATTACGGCGTATTTTTCGGCCTTTCGATGCGGCTCGGCACGCCGGAAAGCGCGACCTATGCCTCGGTCAGCACGGCCACCACTCATACCGGAACGAACGTTACAACCGACGTCGCCAAGTCGATGCAGCCGGTACCCGGCAGTTACGGCTGGCATTTGCGCGACAGCGAAGGAACCCAGCCTTACCGCTCCGCCTCAGGGTCGTATCGCTCCTCGGTGGCGCAATTCGACGCTTACGTCCAGCAGGCGGGCCGCAATGCAGGCGGCTCGATTCAAATGCAGGGCGCGGTCGCCGCAATGGATGGCGGTGTCTTTTTCTCAAACCGCATCGACGATGCTTTTGCGGTGGTCGATGCCGACGCACCGAACATCGATGTTTTTTATGAAAATCGGCCAGCCGGTACGACCGACCGCCGCGGTCAGCTTTTGATTCCGAGCTTGCGGTCGTACCAGAAGAACAAAATCTCCATCGATCCGCGCGGCCTGCCCATCGATGCGGATGCACCGACAACGCAGGATGTTGTTGCCCCGGCCGACCGCAGCGGTGTGATTGTCGATTTCGGGGTGAAGACGAATGTCAGTGCGGCGGTCGTGATCCTTACCGGAAGTGATGGCAAATTCGTTGCGGTCGGGTCGCACGGGAAACTGAAAGGTACACGCGAGAAATTTGTCGTTGGCTATGACGGCCGTGCCTATCTCAGGGGGCTTGCAGCCGAAAACACTGTTGTCGTTTCAGGCGATACGGGTGAATGCCAAGCCTCATTTCCGTTCACGCCAAAGAAAAACACCCAAGTCGTCATCGGGCCGGTGGTGTGTCGATGAAGAGCGGACCGCCGCGCACGGTGTTCTTTATCTGCCTGCTCGCCGGTTTGGTCGGATTCTCGACACGCACACAAGCCAAAATGATATGCACATTCGGCATCAGCAATATTAATTTTGGTAACATCGACCTGACGGCGAATACAGTTTTCGATACCACAGGGACGCTTACTGTGAATTGCTCCGGCGGCAATAATGGCGACCGCGTCCGCATCTGTCCGAACATCGAAACCGGGAGTGGCGGCACCAGCGGCGGCAACCCGCGCTTCATGCTGAACGGTGCGACGCAACTCCTCTATAATCTTTATCAGGATTCCGCGCACACGACTGTATGGGGGTCCTTTCTGTGGGGCAATCCGCAAACCGCGCCGACCATCGATTTGACGCTCGGTGCAGGCGGGAGCGGCGGTACGTCGGTCACCATCTTTGCGCGCGTATTCGCCAGCCAGCAAACGTTGGCACCCGGGACCTTTACGTCGGCTTTTAGCGGCAGCAACACTCGGCTTGTCTATGCCACTACAAATAATACGTGCGCTAGTCTCGGTACCCAGAATGAAACATCGGCCCCGTTTACGGTCAGCGCCACATACTTGCCGACCTGCGCCATCAGCGCTGCAAATCTCAATTTCGGAACGGCCGGCGTGCTTGCTTCCAATGTGGATGGCTCAAGCAACTTGACCGTCACCTGTAGTGCAACAACGGGTTACAATATTGGGTTGAGCGCCGGCGCTGGCGCAGGCGCCACCGTCGCGAGCCGCAAGATGACGAGCGCCGGAGCCACAATCAACTATTCGCTGTACACAACGGGCGGCCGCACCACCGTGTGGGGCAATACGGTTGGCGCCGATACGGTATCCGGAACGGGTTCGGGGCTTGGCCAGCCGCTGACAGTCTTCGGCCGCGTGCCGCCGCAAACGACGCCGGCACCTGGAACCTATACGGACACGATTGTAGCGACGGTTACTTACTGAGCGCTCGGCACGAAGGTTGAAAGACCGGTGCCGCTTGATTCAAAATTGACGGGCCGACCGGCAATTTTCTCAAAGGACTTTCTGCGATGAAATACAAACTTACCCTGTGGCTGTTGCCGTTCGTTGCCGTTTTCCCCGGATCGACCCCGATCCACGCGGCTTCAATGCACTGCAGTGCGGAACATGCCGCCTGCATTTCATTTTGCAGCAAGCTGACGAATAAATCCTACATCCCGATCTGCGTGACGAACTGCCACACCGCGCAGTCCAACTGCATGCGGACGGGTTGCTGGAATAACGGCGTTGCCAATCACTGCGGCTATTTGCGGAAGTAATCTGCCCACTATTGTTGCCCAACTCGAAAAAAACGGATCACAATCCTGCGCGCGTTTTCCGAATGCACGCGACCAGGCTCGGAAATGTGGTAAGACATTGAGCAGAGCAGTAGGGAGAGTATCGCCATGGCCAATCTGAAACCGGTCAAGGTCGCGCCCAAAGGTATGGGCCTCAACGATTTCGTCGCCATGAAGGAAGGCTTCTTCGCCGCCGAAGGCCTCGATGTTGAGTTCGACTGGAAGACGTTCCGCGGCACGCAGTCGAGCTGGAAGGAGTTCGACTATTTTCAGCGGCCGCAGGACAAGCCGTACACAGAAGGCAACAAGGACGTGGTGCAGGGCGCCTGCGTGTGGGGCACCATTTGCAACGCCAGCGCGGGCATGGGCCGCGTGGTTTCCGATTGCTACGGCGATTCTCCGTGGGCGATTTACGTGCGGTCGGATTCGAAAATCCGTAAGCCGGAAGATTTGAAGGACGTGCCCGTCTCGGTCGGCATGCGCGCCGGCAGTCACTTTAATGTGCCGTACCGGCTCGAAAAATATCTGCCGCTCGAAAACATCAAGACGGTGAACACCGGCGGTTTCGGCGCGCGCCTGAAGGCGCTGCTCGACGGCGAAGTGGAGGCGGCGAGCCTCTTGCCGCCGCAGATCGCGATGGCCGAACAACTCGGCTTGCGCAAGATCATCGAGGACCGCTTCCGTACGCTGTGGTGGGTGCCGGACTCGGCACCGCCGGAGGTCGTTACCGGCTATATCAATGCACTCGAGCGCGCCGAAAAGGCGCTCGACGCGGACCTCGAGAAATATCTGCCGCTTTGGGAGATGGCGGTGCCGGAATTCGCGGACCACAAATGGGACTACAGCAAGTTCGGCCGCGGCGAGAAGTTCGTGCGCCAGCCGCTTTCGCAAAAGGACTTCGACGAGGTGTTCGATCAGGTCGGACGCTGGGGCCTCGATCAATTCCTCAAGGACAGGAAGATCGAGACGCTGAGCTACACGGCCTGAGACATTCCTCCGCTCATTCCCGCGCAAGCGGGAATCCAGTTCTGCGTCCCCGCTTTCGCGGGGACGAGCGGATAGATTGTTCTTGCCTCCTCTCTTTCGGCGCCGGTGCCGCGCGCCACGTTCCGCTTTTCACGTGCTCGTCCACCGCCTTGCGGATGAGCGCGATGAGTTCGCGCAGCGCCGGTGCGTGCGCGCGCGCGCGATTGACCGCGAGCGCCCACGTGGTTTGCAAACCGCGGATCGGCGCGCCGGAAATCTCGCCGGCTGCAATCTCGGTCTGCACCGCGCAATAGGGCATGACGGTGTAACCAGTGCCGTTCTTCACGAGATCGAGCGTGAGCGGCTGCCCTTCCACTTCGAGATACGGCCGAAGCGCAAGCTTGTCGTGCGCGAGCGCGTTTTCGACCGCGACGCGAAGCTGATTGCGCTTCGAGAATAAAATGACCGGAAGCTCGGCCAGTTTCCTGAGCGGCACCGGCTTGTCGAGGCGCAAGCCGGCGGAGCGCGGGCCGGCGAGGTAAACGTCTTCCGCAACCAGCGGCGTGATCTCGAAATTGTCGAGGCCGCGCGCGCCTGCCATCAGGATCGCCAC
>DASUKT010000268.1:0-3579 GCA_036278575.1 Pseudolabrys sp.
CAGAGCATCAATCTTGACGGCGGGGTGACGGGGTCGTGAGCGTCAGGCAATGACCCACTAAGTTTGTTGCAGAGGGCCGCTCCCGCGAAATGGATCAGACGGAAGCCACGCTGGCTGCCGCGATCATCGTTCGCATCTCCCGGAACGAGATCAGCCGGTTACGGCTTTCATCCCACAGCACCAGACGCACGGATTTAATGCTTTCCCACAGCGTCAGCCTGCCGATAGCACCCAGCTCCGGATGCTCCCGCAAGACCCGCGGCAACCGGTAATAGGGAATCCGGCTGCACAGGTGATGCACATGATGCGCGCCGATATTGGCGGTGAACCAGCGCAGGATGCCCGGCAACACGTAATATGAGCTCCCGTGCAGGGCCGCCTCGTGCAGGCTCCAGTTCTCGTTGTTCATCCACACAGTGTGCTCGAACTGATGCTGGACATAAAACAGCCACACGCCCAAGGTCGCCGCCAGCAGCATGATCGGCAGGTGCACCAGCAAAAATGGACCGAAACCGATAAGCCAGACGAGCCCGCCGGCGATTGCGGCCGCCACGAGATTGGTGCCCATGGTGCTCAGCCACGGGGTCCAGCCCTTGCGCATGAGCCCGACCGGCAGCCGGTGTTGCAGGATAAAGAGATAGGCCGGGCCGAGACCGAACATCACCGCGGGATGGCGGTACAGCCGGTACTTCATCCGGCCCCAGCGCGATAACGCGAGATATTCGCACACCGTCAAGGTATCGATGTCGCCGATGCCCCGGCGATCGAGATTGCCGGTCGTCGCATGATGGATCGAGTGCGTGCGTTTCCAGAAATCATAGGGCGTGAGCGTGAGCACGCCGAGCGCGCGGCCGATCCAGTCATTGGCCGTGCGGTTGCGGAAGAAGGCGCCGTGACCGCAATCGTGCTGGATCAAGAACAGCCGCATCAGGAAGCCCGCCGCCGGCACGGCGAGCAGCAAGGTGAGCCACCACAAACCCAGCGAATAGGACAGCCACATCAGCGTCCAAAGGACGGCGAGCGGCCCGAAGGTGATGCCGAGTTCGACCAGGCTGCGCACTCGGCTGGGCTCGCGGTAACGCAGCAGAATCTGCGTCCAGCCGCGTGCGTCCATTGTGCCGGGTGCATCCGCCCACGTTTGTTCGTTGTCCAACCGAGTTCCTTTGTCGTTGCGCGGATTGCCGCTGCGAGGCTGTTGCCTGCGCGTACTGGCTATTCGCGCGATTGAGGAGGTTATCGCGTTTTTTTTGTGTCTGCCGCCGGATGCAGTGCTATTTTCGGGTCACGATGCATGCTGCGGCGGGTGAAGGTGCGGTAGCACGAAAGGACGAGAGCTTGATGAGACCGATTGTCGCCATCATCGCACCCGGCAACATGGGCGCCGCGGTCAGCAAGTGCCTGACGCAGCGCGGCGTCAAGATCCTCACGTCGCTTGCCGGCCGCAGCGAGGCGAGCGCGAAGCGTGCGCGCGATGCGGGCATGACGGCTGTCTCCGACCCGCAACTCACCGAAGCCGATTTTCTGCTCTCGATCGTGCCGCCGGGTAACGCGCTGGCGCTGGTCGCACGCCTTGCGCCCGTGCTCACCGCCGCCAACAAGAAGCCAATCTACGTCGATTGCAATGCGGTCAGCCCACGCACGGCCGACAAGATCGCCGCGGCGGTCGCGACGACGAGCTGCCCCTTCGTCGATGCCGGTATTATCGGGCCGCCGCCGAAGCCCGGCGGCAACAAGACGAAGTTTTACGCCTCCGGGACGGCGGCAAGCGAGTTCGCCAGGCTCAACGATTACGGCCTGATCGTGCGCGTGCTGGATGGGCCGCTCGCCGCCGCCTCTGCGCTGAAAATGTCCTACGCCGGCATCACCAAGGGCTTCACCGCGCTCGGCGCTGCCATGATGCTGGCGGCAACGCGCGAGGGATCGGCGGAAGCATTGAGAGCCGAACTCGCCGAAAGCCGTCCCGACCTCCTCGGCTACCTCACACCGCAAATCCCGAGCATGTATGCGAAAGCCTATCGCTGGATTGCCGAGCTCGAGGAGATTTCCGATTTTGTCGGAAAGGACCATCCCGAAAATGAGATGATGCGAGCGGCCGCGCGTTTCTACGAGCGCATTGCCGCCGACGAAGCCGGCCCGCATAAGGAAACCGGCACGCTCGACAAATTCCTCAAACAGTAGGCGCGTCAATGCCCGAACAAGTGGCCGGCGAGCCCACGGTCCTCATTACGAAGAGCGAGGGTTATCGCCTCGTGATGCTGAACCGGCCGCACCGGCTCAACGCTTTCAACGAGGAAATGCATCTCGCGCTGCGCGCGGCAATCGATGAAGTGGAAGCCGACAAGGAATGCCGCGCCCTCGTGCTCACCGGCGCGGGCCGCGCCTTTTGCACCGGGCAAGATTTGAATGACCGCCTGGCCAAGCCCGGCGAAAACGCGGTGTCGCGCAGTACGCTCGAGGCCTTCTACAATCCGCTTGTGCGCAAGCTTCGGGCTTTGCCCTTTCCAGTCATCGCGGCGGTGAATGGCGCCGCAGCCGGCGCCGGCGCCAATATCGCGCTTGCCTGCGACATCGTCATTGCCGCGCGGTCAGCCAGCTTCTTGCAAGCCTTTGCGCGCATCGGATTGATTCCCGATTCGGGCGGCACGTGGTTTCTGCCGCGGCTCGTGGGCCAGGCCCGCGCACGCGCGCTGGCGATGCTCGCCGAGCCGGTATCGGCGGAAGACGCCGAAAGCTGCGGGCTGATCTGGAAAGCGGTCGACGATAGCGCGCTCGGGAGTGAAGTCGACGCTATCTGCCGGCGTCTGGCGAACGTGCCAGCGAATGGGCTTATGCTCGTCAAGCGCGCGCTGGATGCAAGCGCCGGTAACAGCCTCGACGCACAACTCGACCTCGAGCGCGATCTGCAACGCGAAGCAAGCGCACACCCTGATTACCAGGAGGGCATCCGCGCGTTCCTGGAAAAGCGCAAGCCGAATTTTTCCGGGCGCCGCTAGGCTGTCATACCCCGCGAAAGCGGGGTATCCAGTACCCTACAGACTTGGATTTCGACAATGTCTGCGATTACTGGATCATCCGCTTTCGCGGATGATGACATAGTAGTAGGGCTCGCATCGTGACAAACACCGCTTCTCACAAACCATCCGTCAAAATCGGCATCGCCGGCCTCGGCGCCGTCGGACTCGAAGTCGCGCGCCGGCTGACCGACGGCATCGACGGCCTCACCCTCACAGCCGTGGCCGTGCGCGATGCCGACAAGGCGCGGCGAGCGCTACCGCAGATCGGTGATGCGATTGCATTGCGCGCCTACACGGCGCTGGCTGATGAATGCGATCTCGTTGTCGAATGCCTGCCGCCCGCCCTCTTCCGCGATATCGCCATCAGCGTCATCGACAAGAGCAAGCTGTTCATGCCGTTGTCCGTTGCACAGCTTCTGCCGAACTGGGATCTGGTCGCGCGCGCCAAGAATGCCGGCGCACGCATCCTGGTGCCGACAGGTGCCCTGATCGGCTTCGACGCCGTTCGCGCGGCGAACGAAGGCACGATCCATTCCGTGAAGATGGTGACGCGCAAGCCGCCGGC
>DASUKT010000269.1:0-7630 GCA_036278575.1 Pseudolabrys sp.
CGCGAGGGCTATTTCTGATGGATACCCTCGTGCAACCCCGAAGCCTGGTCGCGGCGCCACATGCCGCCGACACGCGTCCGGCATTACGGCTGCTGACCTGCGGCTCGGTGGATGACGGCAAATCGACGCTGATCGGCCGTCTGCTCTACGAGCAGAACCTGATCTACGACGACCATCTTGCCGCGCTCGAGCGCGATTCAAAAAAGCACGGCACCAACGGCGCCGGCATCGATTTCGCGTTGCTGCTCGACGGGCTGGAAGCCGAGCGCGAGCAGGGCATTACGATCGACGTGGCTTACCGCTATTTCTCGACGCGAAATCGCTCGTTCATCGTTGCCGACACGCCGGGGCACGAGCAATACACGCGCAACATGGCGACCGGCGCCTCCAATTCGGAGCTCGCCGTTCTGCTGGTCGACGCGCGCAAGGGGCTGCTGCCGCAGACACGCCGCCACGCGATTATCGCCTCGCTTCTCGGCATTCGCCATGCCGTGCTCGCCGTCAACAAGATCGATCTGGTCGATTTCGATCGCGCGGCGTTCGATTCGATCGTCTCGAAATTCCGCGAATTTGCCGCGGAATTGAACTTTGCCGAGGTCGTTGCGATTCCGATTTCCGCGCGCTTCGGCGACAACGTCTCGACGCACAGCACGCGGATGCCCTGGTACGCCGGACCGTCGCTGCTCGATTATCTCGAGTCAGTCGATGTCGAGGAGGACAACACCGATAAGCCTTTTCGGATGCCGGTTCAGTGGGTCAACAGGCCGAATTCGGAGTTTCGCGGCTTTGCCGGCACGATCGTCAGCGGCCGCATACGGCCGGATGACGAAGTCGTGGTGCTTCCGTCGGGGCGGATGACCAAGGTTGCGCGCATCGTCTCCGCCGATGGCGATCTCGCACTCGGCCAGGCGAAAGATGCGGTGACGCTTACGCTCGCAGACGAGATCGACATCGCGCGTGGCGACGTGATTGCGGCGACCGGCAATCGGCCGCAGGCCGCCGACCAGTTCGCGGCGCAGCTTGTGTGGATGTCGAACCACGCCCTTCAGCCCGGCCGCTCCTATCTGATGAAGATCGGGACGCGAACCACGACGGCGACGGTGACCGAACTCCGTCACCGGATCGACGTCGATACGCTGGCAAAGCTCGCGGCAAAGACGTTGGCGTTGAACGAAGTCGGCGTCTGCAATATCGCGACGGCGATGCAGGTGGTGTTCGACCCTTACGCGGAGAACCGCGACACAGGCTCATTCATCCTCATCGACCGCTACTCAAACGAGACGGTTGCCGCCGGGATGATTTCGTTCGCTTTGCGGCGCGCCACCAATGTGCATTTGCAAAGTCTTGCTGTCGGCAAGCAGGCGCGTTCGGCGCTCATGCACCACCGGCCGGCGGTTCTGTGGTTTACGGGGCTGTCCGGCGCCGGGAAATCGACCGTTGCCAATCTGGTCGAGACAGGCCTGCACGCACGCGGCGTCCACACGATCATGCTCGACGGCGATAACGTGCGGCACGGCCTCAACAGGGATCTTGGATTTACCGAAACCGATCGCGTCGAAAATATTCGCCGCATCGGCGAAGTGGCAAAGCTGATGACGGAGGCCGGCCTCATCGTGCTGTGCTCGTTCATTTCTCCGTTCAGAGCCGAGCGGCAAATGGTCCGCGAGCTGGTCGAAGAAGGCGAATTTCTTGAAGTTTTCGTCGACACGCCGCTCGATCAATGCATCGCGCGCGACCCCAAAGGGCTCTATCGGCGTGCGCTTGCCGGCGAGATCAAGAATTTCACCGGTGTCGACCAGGCTTATGAAACGCCGGAAAATCCGGAGCTTCATTTATTGGCCGGGCAGCGGGAACCGGATGCGCTGGCCAACCAGGTCATCGACGAGCTGGTCCGGCGCGATATTTGCGTTAAGCATTGATCTCCGCTTGTTCGGTCTGAACTGGCCGCGGGACCCCGGGGAAATTCCTTATTTTTCGACAGTTTCCCTTTTCGGCCGGAAATCCCTGTTCCTGTGCCTCGGGAATTTGCTACGTAGGGTGTCGCCTCGGGCGGGATTGTTTTACGTCGAAAATGGCGCGGCTCACCTCTTTAATTGAGCGCTGCGTGCACAAGGTCGAAGATGCCGCGATCGCAAAGCTGGCGATGATGTGTCCATGAGACGATTTTTCAGGCTTACGCGGCGTCAGCTTCTGATTATCGCGCACGATCTTCTCGCAGCGGCGGCGGCGATCCTTCTTACATTTTATATGCGCTTCGAGGACGCGAGCCTGGCGCCGCGGGTTCATGGCCTCGAAATATTCGTGCCTTTGTTCGTGATTTATGCGGGCGCGGCTTTCTATTTCTTCGGGCTGCATCGCAACAAATGGCGATTTACCTCAATTCCGGACCTCTACAATATCTTCCGTGCCGCCACGTTTCTCGCGATCTCCTTGCTGGCGCTGGATTACGTCCTGTTGGCGCCGAACGTTTATGGCCACTTTTTTTTCGGCAAGATCACGATCCTGCTCTACTGGTTCTTGCAGATGTTTTTCCTCGGCGGTTCGCGGGTGACCTACCGCTATTTCCATTACGCGCACACGATTCAAAAAGCGAAGGTTGGTGATGCCGCTCCGACGCTGATCGTCGGCCGGGCGGCCGACGCCGAGGTCCTCCTGCGCTCCATCGAAAGCGGTGCGGTTAAAAAAATATGGCCCGCCGGAATCCTGTCGCCTTCGCCCAACGATCGCGGCCAATCGATTCGCGGCATCCCGGTGCTGGGGGACGTTGACGACCTCGAAGGCGTCGTCGCCGATCTCGGTTCGCGCGGCAGCCGGGTGAGCCGTTTGGTGCTGCTGCCGTCGGCCCTATCGCCCGAGGCGCGCCCGGAATCGATTCTGGTACGCGCCAGGCGTCTCGGGCTTGCCATGAGTCAGCTTCCGTCTCTTGAGGCGGGCGGTGAAACAGTCCGGTTGTCGCCGATTGCCATCGAAGACTTGCTTCTGAGGCCGACCGTCAGGATCGACTACCGGCGGCTTGAAGAATTCATCAGCGGAAAATCGGTCGTCGTTACCGGCGGCGGCGGGTCGATCGGCTCCGAGATCTGCGACCGCGTCGTGACGTTCGGCGCGGCGCAGCTGTTGGTGATCGAAAATTCCGAACCGGCGCTGCATGCCGTCATGGAAGCTTTGGCGGCAAAACAAATGCCCGCGAAAGTGTCTGGACGCATTGCCGACGTTCGCGATCGGGCCCGGATGCTGAGCCTGATCGCGGGGTTCAAGCCGGATATCGTTTTTCACGCCGCCGCCCTCAAGCACGTTCCAATCCTTGAGCGGGACTGGGCGGAGGGCATCAAAACAAACGTCTTCGGCTCGGTGAATGTCGCGGATGCGGCCGCGGCGGCGGGCGCCGGCGCCATGGTGATGATCTCCACGGACAAGGCGATCGAGCCCGTATCGGTTCTCGGCGCGACCAAGCGTTTTGCCGAGATGTATTGTCAGGCGCTGGACAATGAATTTGCGCATCGTGGCAACGGCAGACAGCCGATGCGCCTGATCTCGGTTCGCTTCGGCAATGTCCTTGCATCCAACGGTTCGGTCATCCCGAAATTCAAGGCGCAGATCGAAGCGGGCGGACCGATTACGGTTACGCATCCCGACATGGTGCGGTATTTCATGACGATCCGCGAAGCCTGCGACCTCGTAATCACGTCGGCGACGCATGCGCTTTCGCCGCAGCGGACCGATCTTTCGGTCTATGTGCTCAACATGGGACAACCGGTAAAGATCGTCGATCTCGCGGAACGCATGATCCGGCTCAGCGGCCTCGAGCCGGGCCGCGACGTAGACATTGTGTTCAGTGGCATTCGTCCCGGCGAGCGGTTGCATGAAATTTTGTTCGCCCGTGAAGAAGAAACGGCTGAAATCGGAATTGCCGGCGTCGTCGCTGCAAAGGCAGTGCGGCCGTCGCTCGATGCAATTCGCTCCTGGTTCGTCACGCTCGAAAAAGGAATCGAGGCCGACGATCGGGCGTCGATTTATCAGGTGCTGCGCGACGCGATGCCGGAATTTCGTGGCGAGGCGGGTGAGACGGCGGCTCCGGAAGTCGAATTCAGTCTTCCGAGAAGATAGTTGGCGGGCGAGGGGGAGCTCCAGCGTGGACGTTGCGGCCTTTTTCAAGACGGAGTTTGCCGAGCATCAGGATGCGGTGCGGCGGACAGAGGCCGTGCTTGCCGGCGCGTTTGCCGGTTTGCTCGGCGCCTGCGCACAATCGATCCGTAGCGGCGGCAAGTTGCTGTTTTTCGGCAACGGCGGCAGCGCGGCCGACGCGCAGCACCTCGCGACCGAATTGACCGTTCGCTACAGGAACGATCGCGCGCCGATCGCCGCGATTGCGCTGACGACCGACAGTTCAGCCCTGACCGCCGCGGGAAACGACCTCGGCTTCGAGCAGATTTTCGCGCGGCAGATCGCGGCGCTCGGCGAGCGCGGCGATGTCGCCATTGCCATCTCGACCTCCGGCAAAAGCCCGAATGTGCTGGCGGCGTTGCGTCAGGCGAAGGCCATGGGGCTTGCGACCGCGGCACTCACCGGCAAAGGCGGCGGCAATCTTGCCGGGCTCGCCGATCACCTCCTGGTTGTTCCCTCTGATACGACCGCGCGCATCCAGGAGATGCATATAACTCTTGGCCACATGCTGTGCGGCGCATTGGAGCGCGAACTAGGGTTGGGCTGATCGCTTCCCAAACGACCATTCGGCTGATAATTTCATATCGTGAAACTCATATTCGCTATGCCGAAAACGATATTGACTTAGCCCTGTGCCGCGCCTTCCCTGCTCGAAAATGCGAGAGGAAGCCGATGAGCGCAACAGTTCTTCCGGGACCCGGAAATGAGGCCCGTGCGCCGGCAAGGCGCAATGGGACGGAACGCAACAGCATTCAATCGGTCGAACGGGCGCTGCTTCTGGTCGACACGATTGCCGAAATGGGCGGTGAGGCGACGCTGACCGAACTCGCCAACCGAACCGGCCTCAATATTTCAACGTGCCACCATCTACTGGCAACGCTTATCAAGCGCGGCTTTGTCACGAAGGTGACGGGCAAACGGCTTTACGCCCTGGGTGGCCGCATCCTGCATCTGAGCCATGCCTGCCTGCAGGTCGATTTGCCCCGCCGGGCGCAGCCCTATCTCGAAACTATCAATCGCGTTACCGGCGAAACCGTCCACCTTGCGGCTCTGCAAGGCGACACGGTCGTGACGCTGGCGATGCGCGAGGCGCGGCACGCCGTACGTGTCGATACGGGCAAGCTCGGCAAAATCGAAGCGCCGCATGCGACGGCTCATGGCAAGGCGATCCTTGCCTGGCTGCCGGAAGACGAGATGCGCCGCATTCTTGCGCACGGGATGAAACGATTTACCGACAATACGATTACGGACTTTTCCGAGTTCGTCGAAGCTTTGCGGATCGTGCGGCGCAAGGGCTACGCGATCGACCGCGAAGAATTTCTTGCGGGCGTTATTTGCGTCGGATCGGCCATTCGCGATCAGGCCGGTACGGTCATCGGATCGATCAGCGCTTCGGCGCCGGGCATGCGCGCGACCGACGAGCATATCGCGCTCATGCGCGACGAGGTCACTGCGGCGACGCGCGCGCTCTCCGCCGAGTTTGGCGCCCCGGGGACGCAATCGGCCGATCGGCAGCGCGCCATTGCCGTTTGACGCCGGACTACCGGGCGCAGGGGGACATCATGTACGCGCCGGCCGGAGTGAAAATCAGCAAGGACTTTCCGGTGCCGGAGCGGCAAAAGGCATGGGTGCTTGGAAATCCGGGCGAGCTCAAGCTCGTCGAGAAAGCCGTGCCGGTTCCGAAAAAGGCAGAAGTGCTGGTCCGGATCGATGCCGTTGCGATTTGCGCCACCGATCTCGAAGTCATCGATCACGGCTCGCCGGCTCTGATCGAGGGCGGCCTGCCGTTCAACAAGAATTTCACGCCGGGCCATGAGTACATGGGCACTGTGGCCGCGCTCGGCCCCGGTGTCGACGAGTACCGCATCGGCCAGCGCGTCACCGTCGAAATTCACGCGGGCTGCGGCCAATGCAAACGCTGCCGCGAAGGCATGTATACCTCGTGCCTCAATTACGGATTGAATTACGGCGACGTAGACAAAGGACACCGCGCCAACGGCTTCACCACCGATGGCGGCTTTTGCGAATATCAGGTGAACAATATCAACACGCTGATCGCCATCGAAGACGACATGTCCGACGAGGAGGCGACGCTGGTCGTCACCGCCGGCACGGCCATGTATGGGCTGACCGAATTGGGTGGTCTCGTCGCCGGTGAAAGCGTGGTGGTTACGGGGCCGGGGCCGATCGGCCTGCTCGGCGTCGCGGTGGCGAAGGCGCTGGGCGCGCAGCCGGTCATTCTCACCGGCACGCGCGACAATCGCCTCAACATCGGGCGCGCGCTCGGCGCCGATCACGTCGTCAATGTCCGAAGAGAGCCGGACGTTGTCGCGGCGGTCAAGAAACTCAACGGCGGCAAAGGCGTCGATTACGTCATCGAGTGCTCGGGCGCGGCGGACGCCGTGAACGATGCCGTGCACATGGTCAACCGCGGCGGCAAGGTTTGCCTCGCCGCGTTCGCGCACGAGCAGATTCCGGTCGACATCGCGCACATCGCGCGCAACAACATCTACCTTTACGGCATTCGCGGCGAGGGCAAGAGCGCGACGCACCGCGCCGAAGCGTTCATGCGGCAGAAGCGTTTCGACGCGACAAAAATCCACACGCATACGTTTCCGCTCGACGATCTGCCGACGGCGCTCCGTTACGCCAAGGATCGCGTGGACGATGCGATCAAGGTTGTGGTGAAGGCCAGACTGGGCGCTGCGCAGAAGGTTGCGGCCGAATAGTAGTTGCTAACGATCGTTGACGCGCGCGTGCTGCGCCGCGCCCAAAAACGTCGACCGAGCCCTGCCGGGCCTGCAAGAAAGGTGTAAGCTCAAGCGACTGTACGCCAACCTCGGTGGCGCAGATGTATTTCGACGAGCGTGCTCTATTTTCGAGAAGCGGGGCCGGCAAGCGGCTGCCGGTCGGGCAATCGCCGGCGCGGGCCAGGCGATTCGCTGCGGCACTTGTTTGCCTGATGGCCGCACTGGCGTTTCCGGTTCTGTCGAGCGGCGCCGACAATTATCCGTCGCGCACCATCACGGTCATCGTCCCCTATCCGCCGGGCGGCGCGAGCGACGTGGTTGCCCGGATCATCACCGACGGCATGAGCCGCGCCCTGAAGCAGACGATCGTGGTTGAAAACGTGGGCGGCGCCGGCGGCACGATCGGCACAGCGCGCGTGGCTGCCTCCGATCCTGATGGCTATACATTGCTCGCGGCGAGCATGGGTTCGCATGTCGCCGCCCCCGCGCTCACGCCGAACCTGCGCTACGATTCGACGAAAGATTTCGAGCCCATTGGTTTGATGTCCAATGCGCCCGTGGCCGTGGTCGCTCGCAAGGATTTCCCGGCCGGCAACCTCGACGAGTTCGTCGCTTATCTGAAAGCGCACCCGGACGACGTGAAACAGGCGCACGGCGGAATCGGCTCGTCATCGCACATGGCGTGCTTGCTGTTTACCTGGGAACTGGGCCTCAAG
>DASUKT010000270.1:0-7186 GCA_036278575.1 Pseudolabrys sp.
TGATCCCGAAGGTCGAGACATGTCTTTATGCGCTCGAGCAAGGCGTCGAGGGCGTCGTCATCCTCGACGGCAAGGTGCCGCATGCGGTGTTGCTCGAACTGTTCACCGACCACGGCGCCGGCACGCTGATCCATCGCTGAAATAAGACTGCCACTCACAAGGGCTGCAGTGATCGTCACACTCAGAGCGATAGCGCGCTCCGGCGCTTCGTGTCCTCAAGCGATTCGATGTCCGCCGGAGTCAGGTGGAAGCACGACGCGCTCTGACCTCCACCACCAGCCGCCAGGCCTTGCCGTCGGTCGACGACTCGGCCAGCCAGCGGAATGAGTCATTGGCGATCTCGGTGAAGCTCCATCGTGAAAACGCCCCGGATTCCGTCGTGCCTTCCTGGACGATGTCTTCGCCCTGCCGGCGGCCGATCTGATACCGGAAAGAGTTCGTCGCCGGGTCGATCCAATAAATGCGCCACGCGTCCATTGCCGGATCGTAGATTCTCAACGTGGTGCCGTACCAGTTGCCGGCGACGGGCATGGAATGCGGATCGGGCCCGCTGTCGTTGCGTCGCGGGATCATCCAGACATCCTGAATGGCGCGACCTTCAAGAACCCATCCAAAATGTATCTCGCCCTCGCCATGATGAGGCGCGCCGTCGGCCGAATAGGTTGTGATCTCGGCGTCCCAGTCGCCGATCAGCCAGGCATAGAGGTCCAGTTTTTCGACCCGATCGGGAGCCGGGCCGGCGGCGTGGAGCACTGTGGCGAGACCCGACGTGCCATTCATATTTGATCCTCCTTCGATGACCCAGGACAACGCACGATGCCGCCGAGGCGCCTGGAGAAAATTGCCGCGCGTCAGGGCCGGCCTTGTTCCCGCCGGCGCGGCTGTCGCGCGGGAAGCAGTTGCGCCAGGCCGATCAGCGCCACACTCATCGCAATGAGATAGACAAGCGCCGAGCCAAAGGCCTGCGCATAATTCGAAGACGATTGTTGCAAGGCGGCGTAGAAGATGGCGCCGATCACGGCCACGCCAATCGCATTGCCGACCTGAAGTCCGGTGGTCAGCACGCCCGACGTCGCGCCAGCATGCTGCTTGCCGACGCGTGAAAGAACTGTCGAGGCGAGCGGCGATACCGCCAGACCCGTTCCCGCGCCGTTCAGCAACAATGCCGGAATTAGCCATAACGACGAGCCGGCGACCCCGATCCTGGTGACGGCGAAAAGGAGCACGCCCAGTCCAACCGCACGCACCAGCGCAGCAAGCGCTATGACCTGCCGGTCGAGGCGCTCGGCAAAGCGACCGACCTGCGCCGACGTGCAAAGATAGCCGGCGCCGTTCGCCACGAAGATCAGACCCGCCCCAAGGGGAGTGAGGCCGCGGCCTTCCTGCAGATAAAGCGCAAGAACCAGATAGAAGCCCGCCATGCTCATATAGAATGTGATCTGGGCGGCGAGCCCTGTCGTGAACGACCGCTCACGAAACAGCGCCATGTCCACGAGTGGCGCATCGCCGCGACGCTTGCTGTGCATCTCCCACGCGGCGAAGGCTGGGAAGAGAAGAGCGGCGCTTGCCAGCAGGACGAAGCTCCATGCCGGCCAGCTGTGCTGCCGTCCTTCGATGAGAGGCAACGTGAGGGCTGTCAGAGCAGCGAAAATGAGGATCATCCCGCACAGATCGAATTGAGGCGGAATTCGCGCGCGCGATTCGGGAGTCATGCGCGCGGCCAAGACCAACGCTACCAGTCCGATTGGCACATTGATCAGAAAACAGGCGCGCCAGCCCATCCCGAGCAGATTAAGGCCGATGAGCAACCCGCCCAGGAGCTGAGCGAAGACCGAAGCGATGCCCATCACGAAGCCGTAGGCGACAAGCGCGTGTGCCTTGGCGGAAGGGCCAAGCTCGGCTCCGAATATGGCGAGCACCTGCGGCGAAAGCAGCGCTGCCGCGAGGCCCTGGATCAGCCGCGCGATAACGAGAATTTCCGCGTTCGGCGTGAAACCGCAGATCGCCGAAGAAACCGTGAAGAGCGCAACGCCGAGCAAAAACATGCGCTTTCTGCCGAACCGGTCCCCGAGCCTGCTCCCAATGATGAGGGCCGATCCGTAAGCGACGGCATAGCCGGCAACGACGAGTTCGATCTCTGCGTCGTTCGCGCGCAAATCGCGCTGCATGCCCGGAATGGCTACATTGACGATGAAGAAGTCAAGCACCGCCATGAAGGTGCCGGCGAGGAGCACGAGAACCGAAGCCGGAGCGCGCTGCGTTTCGCTGCGCTCCAGCTTCGCTCCATCCTCACCCGCATCGTTCATCGCGGAACATAGTTGAGAACGACGACGTCATTCCGGAATCGATGCGTGCCGATGAGTTCCAGTTTCACCAATGACGGATCGACATCCTGGAAAGCGCGCTTCCCCTTTCCCACGCACTTCGGGATGATCCACAAATGATATTCGTCAATAAGCTTGTTGCTGAGCAAGGTCCGATCAAGATCGCCGATGCCGTATTTCATGATATTCGCGCCAGGCTGGCTCTTGATATCGGCAAGCTCGGCAGCGGCGTCGCCGGCGATGAGCGACGCGTTCCACGTCACGTCTTTGAGCGTCCTCGAAACGACGAGTTTTTTAAGCCCGTTGATGCGCTCAATATATTTATTGCCCATAACGTTCGGCCAGCGCGCCGAAAACATTTCGTACGTGAGCCGCCCCATCAAAAAGAATTCGATATCCGCCAACTTATTGTAAGCGTATTCCACACATTCATCGTCGAAGTACGGCCCCATCCAAGTCATCGGCGCCTCGATGACGCCATCCAGCGAAACGAAGCTTGAAACCATCAATTTTCGCATTTCGCACTCTCTTTGCATGTCTGTAGAGGCAACATGTCGGGCGGACCCACTCGGCCAAGAACACCGAAGCGCGTTCCAACGTCCCATGTCACACGTCACAACTCGTTCAACCCGGTAACATCACCTCTGCGCCTAGTCCACGCACGAGAGCGGAAAGTGCGGTTCCAGACTTCATTTTGCCGGATGCCCGCCTTCCCGCCCTCGCGCTTGGGATCGATTCCGTACGGAGTCATCGAGGACTAGCATGCGCGCATGATTCGCCCGGGCCTACTCGCAGCGGCCGTGATCGCGGCAATCGCGACGCCGGCGTGCGCGCAATTGAACCTTTGCAACCGCACAAGCTATCGCGTCGAAGCCGCCATTGGTTTGCAAGCAGGCAACGCAATATCGACGCGCGGCTGGTTTCAAATCGACCCCGGCCAGTGCCGGCGCGTGCTTGAAGAAACAGGTACCGGTGAACTTGTTTACATTCACGCACGCACACCGGCCGTTTACGGCGCGATGCCTTTGCCGCAGAACGGCGAAACCGAGCTGTGCGTCGGAGAGAACAATTTCGCCATCGCCGACGCCCGCACGTGCAAGGCCGGCCGGGTGGTCCGCTTCAGCGCCGTGAAGCCTTCCGACAGCGACAAGGGACCGACAACCTATCTGGCGGAAGACGCCGATTACGACGACGCGCAGGCGCGGCTCGCCGGCATCCAGCGGTTACTGGGAATAATCGGTTACGACGCGAGCCCGATCGACGGCGTCGCCGGCGCCAAGACCGATGCGGCGATCGTCCATTTCCTCAAGGACCGGAAGCTGCCGCCCAACGCGGCTCAGAGCGTGGACTTTTTCGACAAGCTGACGGAAGCGGCGGAACACCCCGAAGGCCACGGATTTGCCTGGTGCAATGAAACGACGCATACCGTGCTGGCTGCATTCGGTATCGTGGAGATGGGCTCGATCACCACACGAGGCTGGTACCGGATCGAATCCGGTAAATGCCTTCGGCCGGAAATTCGTGGAGATCCGCACCGGCTTTACAGCTATGCCGAGGCGATAGACGACAAAGGCCACACGCTGATGCGCAACGGCGAGCCGACGAAATGGGGTGGAAACGTCATGCTGTGCGTACGCGACGCGCGATTTGAGATCAGCAATCAGAACGATTGCGCGGCGCGCAACCTGACGTCCGCCGGCTTTGCCGCGATCGACATCGGCGGCAAACCGGCGACGACCGTGCGCTTCAAGGATCCGTAACGGTGTCAGGCAGCAGGCGTCCCGAGCCGCGCAGGTTCGGCCATATCGAGACTTGGGTTTTCGATCTCGACAACACGCTCTATCCGCATCATCTCAATCTTTGGCAGCAGGTCGACGACCGCATCCGCCTCTACATCGAAAATTTCCTGAAGGTGGCGCCGGACGAGGCCTTCCGCGTGCAGAAGGACTATTACAGGCGCTACGGCACGACCATGCGCGGGCTGATGACCGAGCATGGCCTGGAGCCGGACGACTATCTCGATTTCGTGCACAAGATCGACCACTCGCCGCTCGAGCCCAATCCGGCGCTCGGCGCCGCACTGGAGAAACTGCCCGGCCGCAAGCTCGTGCTGACCAACGGGACGCGCAAACATGCCGACGCCGTCATGCGGCGGCTCGCCGTGCACGAGCATTTCGAGGATGTGTTCGACATCATTGCCGCGGAGTTGGAGCCGAAGCCGTCGAAGAATACCTACGAACGGTTCTTGCGGCTGCACGAGGTCGATCCGTCACGCGCCGCCATGTTCGAGGATCTCGCGCGCAATCTCGAAGCGCCGCACGCGCTTGGCATGACCACCGTGTTGGTCGTGCCGGAAGGCCAGCGCGAAGTCTTTCGCGAAGAATGGGAATTGCAGGGCCGCGACGCGCCGTATGTCGATCACGTGACCGACGATCTGGCGGGCTTTTTGCAAACGTTGAGCACTGCGAAATAGCGCCGATTACCGCGGCGAAAGCAGGCCTGCTTGACATCGCTCGCCCTGCCCCCGACAAACCGCAGCCGAACGGGGGACTGACATTTCGATGGCCAAAGCAGTTTCGACGGAAAAGCTCGCCAGGGCGATCGACGACGCGTTCGAGCGGCGCGACGGCATTGGGCCAAAAACCACGGGCGCGGTACGCAAGGCCGTGGACGAGGCGTTGACGCTGCTCGACGGCGGCGAAGCGCGCGTCGCCGAGCGTGGCGCGGACGGCAATTGGCGCGTCAATCAGTGGCTGAAGAAAGCCGTGCTGCTGTCGTTCCGCCTGAACGACATGAGCGTCATCGCCGGCGGACCTGGCAAGGCGGTCTGGTGGGACAAGGTCGATTCCAAGTTCAAGGGCTGGAAGGCGGCGCGCTTCAGGAAGGCCGGCTTCCGCGCGGTGCCGGGAAGCGTCGTGCGCCGTTCCGCATATATTGCGCCGGGCGTGGTGCTGATGCCGTCGTTCGTCAATTTAGGTGCGCGGGTCGATTCAGGAACGATGGTGGACACCTGGGCGACGGTCGGCAGTTGCGCGCAGATCGGCAAGAACTGTCATCTCTCAGGCGGCGTCGGCATCGGCGGCGTGCTGGAGCCGCTGCAAGCCGGGCCGGTCATCATCGAGGACAACTGTTTCATCGGCGCGCGCTCGGAAGTGGTCGAAGGCGTGATCGTGCGCGAAGGCTCGGTGCTCGGCATGGGCGTCTATCTCGGCCTGTCGACCAAGATCGTCGATCGCGAAAGCGGGAAGATCTATCAGGGCGAAGTGCCGCCCTACTCGGTCGTGGTCTCGGGCACGTTGCCGGGCAAGAACAACGGACCCAATCTTTATTGTGCCGTCATTGTGAAACGCGTCGATGAGAAGACGCGCTCAAAGACGAGCATCAATGAGTTGTTGAGGGATTGACGGTCTATTTGATTGGATAACATCCAATCAATAGAAGCCTGTTGGGGGACTACAATGAAAAAATATTCTTTAGACGATTTGAAATCGATGACGCCAGAGCAGCGCGCGGTTCTGTATCAAAATGCAAAGAAACGCAGGGCAGATGGCGGCGAGGAGATCATAAACCTCATCGATTCGTCCGGTCTCTCTCTAAGTTCGGGTGGGATGCGTAGTACCGACCCTGAGTACATTGAGATGGAAGAAATCGTCTGGTCTGCTGAAGGGCGCCTTGCGGCAATTGACGCCACTGAAAAGGGACTTCCGGCGCTCGCCGGCATGGAGCACATGATCGTTGACGCATTGGGTGATCGGTATCATCCGCATGACGGCGGAACAGTGAGCGCCGGTTACATAGTCGCCGGCTTAATGCGGCATTTGGATTACGTCGAGAACGGTGAAGGCAAGATGCCACCCGGCTCAATCGCCAAGACGGCGATGAAATGGAAGCCCCACAAACAATGAGCATATCGTTACAAGGCGAGCGGTAGCATCTTGTCTAACAGGACATCTCACGTTGCAAATTGCTAGAGGACAGTAGTGTCCGCCGATCCCGTTGCCCTCACGCGCGATCTCGTCCGCTGTCCGTCGGTGACGCCGGCGGAGGGCGGCGCGCTGGCGTTTCTCGAAAAGAGCTTGCAGGCCGCGGGCTTCAGCGTTCATCGCACAGTGTTCAAGGAGCCGGGCGCGGAAGACGTTGAGAATCTCTATGCGCGCATCGGCACGGCGGCGCCTCATCTGATGTTTGCGGGTCATACCGACGTAGTGCCGCCGGGCGCGGGGAATGCGTGGAAGCATCCGCCGTTTTCCGGCGAAGTCATGGACGGCACGCTCTATGGACGCGGCGCCGTCGACATGAAAGGCGGCATCGCCTGCGCGATGGCCGCGGTGCTCGATCACCTCGCAGCGAATGGCGGCAAGCCGCAAGGTTCGATCTCGTTCCTCATCACCGGCGACGAGGAAGGCATCGCGGTCAACGGCACCGTCAAGCTGCTGAAATGGGCAGCTGAGCGCGGCGAGAAGTTCGGCCACTGCATCCTCGCCGAGCCGAGCAATGTCGAAGCATTGGGCGATACGATAAAGATCGGCCGCCGCGGCTCACTCAACGGCCATCTCATCGTGCACGGCCGGCAGGGTCACGTTGCCTATCCGGATCGTACCGATAATCCGATACGCGGACTGGTGACGCTGATCGCCGCACTCCAGTCGCAGCCGCTCGATGGCGGCAGTGCGCATTTTCCCCCCTCGCATCTCGAATTCACCTCGGTCGATGTCGGCAACAAGACGGTCAATCTCATTCCCGGGGAGGCGCGGGCGCGCTTCAATATCCGCTTCAACGACCTGCACACGCTCGAATCGCTGAAAATCCTGATCGAGCAGCGCGCAGCCAAGGCAGCGGCGGAAAAGATTCGTTTCACCTTC
>DASUKT010000271.1:0-2816 GCA_036278575.1 Pseudolabrys sp.
CCTAGGGCGCGATCTTCTTGAGATCCGCGAGCAAATTCGCGACGAAATTTTCAAGATCTGGGATCTGAACCCGTTTCAATCGCTCCGCCGTCAGGATCGCCCGCACCCGCGCAAAGCTTTTGTCGAGGTCGCGGTTGACCAGCACGTAATCATATTCCTGCCAGTGGGAAATTTCCTCCGCCGCATTGCGCAAGCGTTGCATGATGACGGCTTGACTATCCTGCGCGCGCCGCTCCAGCCGCGACTTCAATTCACTCGCGGATGGCGGCAGCACAAAAACGCTGACGACATCATCACGCATCTTTGCATAAAGCTGCTGCGTGCCCTGCCAATCGATGTCGAACAGGACATCGCGACCGGCGGATAGAGCCTTCTCGACCGGCTCACGCGGCGTGCCATAGAAATTTCCGTGCACTTCCGCCCATTCGAGCAGATCGCCTGCGTCGCGCATGACCTCGAATTGGCGCGTGCTCACGAAACGATAGTGCACACTTTCGATTTCGCTCGGCCGGCGTTGCCGCGTCGTAACTGAAATCGACAACGAGACGTTTTCTTCCTGCTCCAGCAGGTTGCGCGACAATGTGGTCTTTCCCGCGCCCGATGGCGACGACAGAACGAGCATAATGCCCCGCCGGGTTATGTCGCCGCTTTGGCTCATTCGATATTCTGCACCTGCTCGCGAAATTGCTCGACCACCGATTTGAGCTCAAGGCCAATATTCGTGAGACTTACATCGTTTGCCTTGGCCGTGAGCGTATTCGATTCGCGGCCGAGCTCTTGCGCCAGAAAATCAAGCCGCCGGCCGATGGCGCCCCCCTCCGCGATCAGGCGCTGCGATTGCGCGACGTGGGCCCCAAGCCGGTCCAGTTCTTCGCGGATGTCAGCCTTGGCCGCCATCATGACCGCTTCCTGATGCAGGCGGTCGCTATCGAATCGTTGCGAGGTGGACAACAGCGTCGCCACCTGTGCAGCCAAGCGCGCTTTGACAGCCTCCGGCTTACGTCCGGGCGCCGCTTCCGCGCGCGCGGTGAGCGTGGAAATTTCATCGAGGCGCGCGGAAAGCACGCGGGAAAGCGCGGCACCCTCCTCCCGGCGCATCGCAATCAAGGCCGCGAGCGCATCGGCAAATCCCGCGACGATCGCCTCCTCGGCGGCGCGCCGGTCCTCCTCTCGTTCCGGCTCCTCCGTTACTTCAATAACGCCCTTAAGTGCGAGAAGGCCGTCAAGACTTGGAGGGGCCGTTTCGATACGTGCGGCCAAATCCTTGACCGTCGCAATTACTGCCCCCAGCACCGGCTCGTTGATTTTGACCGTGGAAGTTACGCCTTTGCGCTCGGCGGTGAGATTTGCATAGACCGTACCGCGCGCCAGTTGCGCAGAGGCGCGCGCGCGCACCGGCGCCTCGATTGCATCCCAACCTTGCGGCATTCGCAGCCGCAGGTCGAAGCCCTTGGCATTGACCGACTTGAGCTCCCACGCCCAAGCGTATGAGCCGACGTTACCGTGGCGCCGGGCGAAGCCGGTCATGCTCGATAAAGCCATTCTTGCCGATCTCGTTGGTGGAAATGCAAACGCGAGCGGAGACCTTAACCGCGCCCTTACCCCGTCACAAGCCGCCTACTGTCTTGCGCGATTGCCGTTTGGAGACGCGCCCGCCGCCTTCGGCGGGTCGGGTGTAACTTGCGTGTCGGGAACGCTCTGACCGATCGATTTCTGTGTGCTCTGCTCGCGCTCCAGCGCACGCAAACGAGCAACGTTCTTCTGATGCTGCTCGTAATTGTCTGAAAATATGTGCCCGCCTTTGCCGTCGGAGACGAAGTACAGCTCTTTGGTGCGCGCCGGATTGGCTGCGGCTTCGAGCGAAGCGCGCCCGGGATTGGCGATCGGGCCCGGCGGCAATCCGTCGATGACATAGGTGTTGTACGGCGTGTGCTGCTCGATTTCACTCTTCATAATTGGCCGGCCGAGCGATCCCTTTCCGCCGGTCAGGCCGTAAATGATCGTCGGATCCGATTGCAACCGCATCTTGTTCTTCAGCCGGTTGACGAAGACGGCGGCGACGCGCGAGCGTTCGTCCGCCCGCCCGGTTTCCTTTTCAATGATCGAAGCGAGCGTCACAAGCTCTTTGGGTGTTTCGATCGGCAAGCCGGGCATCCTGTGTTCCCAAATTTCCTGAAGAACCCGGTGCTCCGACTGCTGCATGCGCTGAATGATCGCCGCGCGCTGCGTACCGCGGGTGAACTTGTACGTCTCCGGCAATAACGTTCCTTCGCGCGGGATTTCCTTGATCGCGCCGGAAAGCGCATCGTTCTGCAAAAGGCGCGCAACGATTTGCTCAGATGTCAGCCCTTCGGCGATCGTCAGCGTGTGTTGAACGACCCGATTCTCCACGATCGTATCGACGACGTCGGCCAAGCTCGCGTGTTTTGCGAACTGATATTCGCCGCTCTTTAGGCCGCCACGCGCCTTGAGCACAAGCACGCCGCCCATGAACACCAGCGGCTGATCGATGACGCCTTCGCGCACCAGCACATCGGAAATCTCCCGGATACCGAGCCCGCGCGGAATAATGACGGTCTTGTCCTGCTGCAGCGGTCCAGGCGCCTCAAACCGCTTCTTGCCGACCCAGAGCGCACCGCCAACGGCAACGGCGCAGACGACAACGAGCGTGAAAATCGCATTGCCAACGATCACGACCGGGTGACGGGCACGCCGGGAACGCCGCATCATGGCTGGCACCTTTTCCGGCTCCAGGGCGGTTCGCGGACTCCGCAACGTGATCGGCCTCTTCCCGCCAGAACCTCGCAGATCTGCGG
>DASUKT010000272.1:0-15154 GCA_036278575.1 Pseudolabrys sp.
GGCGCCAATCCACCGAGGGCTGTTTCCGCGACGAGGCGCGCGAATACCCCGGCCGGCATATCGGCGAGATCGGCACCCGCCGAGTCGTCCGCTTCGATGTTCCAGCGCGCCAGCGCCGCCAGCACACGGCGCGCGAGCGCGCGATCCGGCGTAATGAGCGCCGCCGTCTTGTCCTTCTCTTCGATTGCCTCGCGCAGGGCGACCGCGATCGCGAGCGCTTCTTCCTCGGCATTGGCGGCTTCAATGATGGCGACCTTTTGCATGGCCATGTCGATGTGCGGTGCAATTTCGTGGAGGCGTCCGTGCCAGCGCTCGGTCTGCTCGGCCGGCCGCATCGCTTCCGACAGCAGCAATTCGCGGCCTTGCGGCGGCGCAAGATTCTGCACGGCGTCGCGTGCAATGCCGATGAGGCGCAGCAACGCCTGCATGGCGAATTGCGGATGCGTCGGATGACTCGGATGGTCCGGCGTTGTGGCTTTGCCGCCGATCGCGCGCCAGGCGTCCTCATCGAGATCGGTGTCGAGTCCGGGCAAGACCACCGCGCCTTTCGGCAGCTTCGCGATGGTTTCGAGCAAGCCGGCTGTCGCCGGTATCGAGCCGGTCGAGCCTGCCGCGATCACCGGCGCACCCGATCGCTCGAGGCGCGCGGCCTCAGCGGCGATCAGCTTATTCTGCCGTACGGCCGGTTCGATCAGATTGTTTTCGGAAAGGAATTGCGGCCACGCCTCGCGCGCGATCTTCAGGAATGCCAGCGTCTTCTGCCAGTAAACATCGAGATCGGCAGGCACCAAAGAATCGAGCCTGTCCCATGGCACCTGGCGCGTGGCCATGTCGTCCATGAGGTGCGCGAGGTCGCCCGCAAGCCTGAACGCGGAGGCAGGGCTGTTGGCGACCAGCGCCGCGCCGCCTTCCGCGCGCATGCCTTGCGACTTTGCCCATTTCAGGATCAGCTCGGCGAGCGCGATGTTGCGTTGAAACGGCCGAAGCGTGTCCTCGATATCGAGATCGCCACCGCCGCTTACCGCCATCTGCGCGAAGTCGATCTCGTCTTCGTCGATGTGGCCGAGCGGCACGATGCGCGGCAGGATCGCAGCCTGCTGTTTGTTCGTGTCGAGGAAAATGTCGCGCGCAATCCGGCACGCGCGGCGTGTCGGCAAATAGAGTGTTGCCTGCGCGAGTGCGAGCGGATCGCCCGGCGCCGGGAAACCGAGTCCAAGTTTGTCGTTCACCAGCGCGCCGATCAGCGTCGGAAGAAAAGGCGCCGATGCGGGGATATTGAAGACGCGGGGGCTCACGGGCGGCATATGGGAATCATACACGTCTTTGCACGGGTGTCGTGCTGTAACGCTATCGCCTGCTCGCCTCGATCGCGGTTTCCGCCGCGCCAATTGCCTCGGGCGTGCCGACATGCATCCACACGCCCTCGATGCGCAATCCGTGCAGGCGACCGGCTTGTTCGGCGCGGTCGAACAGTATGGTGAGCGGAAAGTCGTTCGTCGGCGCTTGTTCAAACAGCGCCGGCGATAGGATCGCCGCACCGGCGAAGACGAACGGCGCGATTTCGCGCTCCTTGCGTCGATGCAGACGGCCATCGCCGGCCATGGCGTAGTCGCCGGCGCCGTCGTAGCCGATGCTTGTGCTCGGCGCGAGCAACAGCAGCGCGTCCATCGATTTAGCACCGAATGCTTCGGCAAGACGGATGAGGTTCGGCCGCGGCCCTTCGATCCAGATGGTATCGGAGTTGAGATGGAAAAACGGCATGGAACCGAGTTTGGGCAGCGCCTTCCTCACGCCGCCACCGGTGCCGAGCAACTCGCCACGTTCATCGGAAATTTCGACGTGCGGCTTTTTCCGCGCCGAAAGATGATGCGCGATCATGTCGGCGAGATAATGGACGTTGATCACGGCCGTCTCGACGCCGGCTTCCGCCAACCGGTCCAATACGTGGTCGATCAGCGCCTTGCCGGCGACCTCTATGAGCGGCTTCGGCTTGTGCGCGGTGAGGGGGCGCATGCGCGTGCCAAGGCCGGCGCCAAGCACCATGGCCCTGCGAGGAATGGATTTTGTGCCATTGCTCATTTGTCGGCCTGCAGCGCCGGGACATTGGCGGTGTACCACGCGTTGAGCGAGGCGAGCACGGGATGCGCGAGCGCACGCTGCAGATAGCCTCGTATACGCGGCAGATGACGCAAATATTGCGGCTTGCCGTCGCGGCGGTCGAGCCGCGCGAAAATGCCGAGGATCTTCGAGGCACGCTGGGCGGCGAGCGTCGAATAGATGCGCACGAAATCGGGCACGTCGAAATTTTCGTCGGCGGCAAGGCGCGTGCGCGTGTAGCGCGAGAGCAGGGCGATTTCCATCATCTCCGGCACGTCCACCCGCGCGTCCTGCAACAGCGACGCGAGGTCATACGCGGGGTGACCAATGAGCGCGTCCTGGAAATCGAGCAGGCCGACGCGTGCAACGCCGCTGCGCTCGGGAAGCCAGATCAAATTTGGTGAGTGGAAATCACGCAGTACCCAGGTTCCCGCGCCGTTTTGCACTTGGTCGAGCGTGGGCCGCAACGCGTTGTGCCAGAGGGCGAGATAGCCTGCGCGCGCGGCCGGCGTAACGTTGCCGCCGAGCAGCGGCAGATACCAGTCGGCGAGCAATTCCACCTCGATCAGCAGCGCATCCATGTCATAGCGCGGCAGGCGATAGTCGAAGCCATCCGCAACCGGCAGCGATTCGGGCAGCGTCCCGCTGTGCAATTTGGCGAGCACGTCGACCGCCATCTCGTAGCGCTCCTCGACCGGCGCCGGCGGATCGCCTTTGACGACCGGTTCGCTGCCAAGATCTTCAAGCAGAAGAATGCCGGCATCGCGATCGGCGTGAAAAACGGCCGGCGCGGAAAGCCCGCAATCGCACAAAGCGCGCGCCATCGCGATGAACGGTGTCACGTCTTCGGCAAGATGCGCAATGGCGCTATACGGTTTGCCGTCGCGGATGGGTAGGCCGTCGGGCCGTCGCGGTGCGTTCATCAGGATGAAGGTTTCCATGCCGCGCGTCAGCCGTTCGTAAGAGCGCGTTGAAGCGTCGCCCTGGATACGGCGGCGCTTGGCGTCGCCAAATCCGGAAGCATCGAGAAACTGCCGCAGCACCGCGATACGTTCGGCGCGCGCCGCCATCGTGCCGTAGCCGGTAATGCGGGCGTGGCGGAACGAAAGGCCGTGCTCCGGCGAGAGCGTCAAGGCGATATCCAGGCGATTGGCCGGCAGCAGTCCGGCGGCGCGATCCGGCCACTCGAGCAGCACAAGCGCGCGTTCCGGCATATCGTCGAAGCCAAGCTCGGCAAGCTCGGACGGCGTAGACAGTCGATAAAGATCGCCGTGCATGATCGAGTAGCCGGGCAACTCATACGTCTGCATCAGCGTGAAGCTCGGGCTCGGCACCTCGATCGTTTCGTCGTTTGCGAGGTGACGAATGAGCGCACGCGCGAACGTCGTCTTGCCGGCGCCGAGATCGCCTGACAGCGTGATGAGATCGCCGGGCTCGATCAGCGCGGCAACGTCCACCATCAGCCGGTGCGTCGCCTGCTCGTCGGCGAGCGTAACCGCGAAGGCGTAGTCGCCGGATATGGTCCGAAGCATCGATTCGCTCACCGTCAGGCCGCGCCCTTATAGACGCCGCGCATGACGGATTGCCAGTTCCGCCGAGACGGGTGCTGCCATCCTATGGCCGCGATTCGACCATCGTAACGACGCCGATTCCGGCGTCGCACCACATCATTGCCATTGTTCCGCGTCGTGCGCCGTTTTGCAGCGCGCCGACAGGAACGCTCCGCCACGCCGATCATTTCCCGTTCGGTTTCGGGGCAACGAAAGGAGCTATAATGCGTAAAATCGTTCCGATACTTGCTGTTGCCGCCGCGGCGGTTGTTGCCACGCCGGCATTGGCGCAACGCTATCGCGATTATCACGACCGATATCCGGCGCAGGCGGCGGAAGTCGGCGCAGGCGTCGTTACCGGCACCGTCGTCGGACTCGGCTTTTCGGAAGGCTGGTGGGGACCGACAGTTGCCGGCACGGTCTTTCCGACGACCGCGGCAGGGGCCGCAGTGGTTGGCGGCGTTGCAGGTATCGGCACCGTGGCCTTGCTTGACGCTGCGGTGGAGCCTTGCCGTGGTTTCCAGGCTCTGCTCGGCTTGAACAAGGAAGCGTGCGTCAATGGTGAGTTCGTCGGTTACGCGCCGCCGCCTCCGCCCCGGCGCGCCTATCGCCATCGTTATTATCGGTAATAGACAATCGCCTTCGCCGGCCACGCTGGCTGAATGGGCAAAAGCAAAGACCTCCGCGCTTGCCGCGGAGGTTTTTTCTTTCCGTCATTCCGGGGGCGGACACAGTCCGCGAACCCTGAATCCATAGCCCCAGCGCTGCGAAGTATGGATTTCGGGTTCATCGCTTCGCGATGTCCCGGGATGACGTTTGCAAATGGTCAGGCCGCCGATTGCTTCGCGGCGTGCTCTACCGGGAACGTGCAGATCACAGTCGTGCCCTGGCCCACAGCGGAATCGATTGTGACGGTACCACTGTGCAATTCGACGAACGAGCGGACCAGCGAAAGCCCAAGCCCCGCGCCGCGATGCTGCGAGCCGAGTGAATCCGTTTCGAATAAATCGAACACGCGATGCTTCTTGTCCGCGGGAATTCCGGGCCCATGATCGGTAACCGAGAACACGATTGCGCCCGGCTGCCGTTCTGCAGCGAGCGTAACGGTTTTTCCTGGCGGCGAAAAACCGACGGCATTGGCAAGCAGATTGAACAAAATCTGCCGGAGACGTCGCTCGTCAGCCGTGAAGTTGCCGATGGCGGGCGCGGCGCGAATGTTCAGCGCGATATTATTTTTCACCAGCCGATCCTGTACGCCTTCGGCCGCGGCTTGCATGGCCGCGCGAATATCGACTTCGCCGAGATTGAGCGGCATCGCACCGGCATCGATGGTCGCCAAGTCGAGAATGTTGTTGGTGATCGCGAGCAGTGAATTGGTCGAGACCGTGATGTAGTCGATGTATTCGCGTTGCTTCGCCGTTAATGCACCGAACGCAGGATCGTGCAGCAAATGGGCAAAGCCGATGATGTTCGTCAGCGGCGAGCGCAGTTCATAGGACACATGGTGGACGAAATTGATCTTGATGCGGTTGGCCGCTTCGAGCGCCTCGTTGCGTTCGCGCAGCGCGCGTTCGACATTGGCGGTCGCGGTCACGTCCTGGAAGGTGACCAGCGTGGCGCCGTCCGGCAACGGCATGCTTGCGTAGTCGATCAGCATGCCGTCGCGCCGTTCGATGCGCCCTTCGACCGATTGCCGGTCATCGATTGCGGTGACTGCCGCGCGCAACGAGCGCCAGACCGCGCTCTCGTCATGCAGCGCCTGGCACCAGGCGGTCACCGCTTCGACATGTGGATGTTGCTCCAAAGTCTCCCGCGTAAGCTTCCACATCGAGGCGAAGGCGGGATTATACAGCCGCACGCGGCCGTCACTGGCGAAGACCGCGACCGCTTCGGTCAGGTTATCGAGTGTTTCGCTCTGTACCTTGATCAGCGCCTCGAAGCGCCGGTGCATGTCCAAGCGTTCGGTCACTTCGTCGAAAAGATAGGTCACGCCGCCTTCCGGATTGGGCGTGGTGACGACGCGCACGGCGCGGCGGTCCGGCAGGTGCCACAGATGCTCTTTGGCTTCGACTGCGCGGTAGGCTTCGTGTAACTGCGTCCTCCATTGGCGGAAATCCTGCTCTTCCGGCAGCTTTCGCTCGGCACGAAGTTTGTCGAGCACGGCGCTGTCGGCCGGTGCAGAGTCGAGGAAACTCGCCTCAAGGTCCCAGAGGGCACGGAAAGCCGTGTTGTAGAACGCAAGTTTCCGATCGGTGGCGAACGCCGCGACTCCGGTCGCAAGCTGGTCGAGCACGCGCCGGTGCGCTTCGGCCATGTGCGCAAGATGGGCGCGCAGCGTTTCGATCTCGGTCACGTCGATGGCAATGCCGGCGCTGCCGTGGCTACTCGGGGCGTCTACGACGTCGAAATGCCGGCGTTGTCCGCCGACCACCGCATGCACGCGGCTTGAGAAGATCTTGCCGCCGGCATAAGCGCGCGCAAGTTCGTCGCGTGTTGCACGCGGGAGCAACTCGGTGCCGTGCTCGATGGCATCGCCGGGCTCGTTCGCTTCGACGGCACGCGCATAGGCCTGATTGGCGAAGGTCAGATTTCCGGCATCGTCGCGGGCCCACACCGGCGCAGGCAAAACGTCGATCAATGCGCGCAAGGTCTCGGCTTCCTCACGCAGACGAGCGTAACGACCGGCGAGTTCGGCATGCTCGCGTTTCAACCCGCTAACATCGCGCAGACGCAGCACCGCGCGGCCGCCGACCGCGCGACCTTCCGCTTCGATCGCGCGGCCCGCGATGCTCATCAGCGTGAGTACGAAACCGCGGCCATCGTTGCGCAACGTCTCCAGCGCTTTTTCCATTTCCTGTGCGGCTGCGGGATCGAGCCACGTGCCGAACGCCAGCACACGATGCGGCTGCATGCCCGGCACGATCAGCCCGGTGTCACCGACGATCTCGGGTTGGCTCGCCGCCGCCGGCCAGGACACCAGGATTTGCGGCTCCGACATCAGCAGCGCCTTGAAGCGGTCGATATCTGCCTTTGCCGCCAGAGCATCGTCCTGTGCGGCGGCCGCCGCGCGTGCAGCCTCCGCGCGTGTGCGCACCAGGATGATTGCAGTCAGCACCGCAAAGCAAAGCAGACCCAGTGTAAGCGCCAGGCCGACGGTGTCTTTCTGGCTGAGACCGAAGAGCGCCACCAGGTAGGCGCGCGCGACCGGAATCGCGCCGTCGGCTTGCGCCGGGTCAGCGATTAACAGGGAGAGGGTTACGATAACGCAGGAGGCGAGGATTCGACCTTGCCTCGGACGAGAACGCAGCCTCTCGTTCGCCGTCCGGATCGTCTCCGGCATTCAGACATGCCCCACGATTCGGGCGGCGTCCGCCACACCGCCCGCGAATCAAACGACTTTACCTCCAAGGTGAATCGCACCGAAAGAGTCCAGACCGTGAACGGGAGAATCGAGTATGCGTCGGATGCAGCTATTTCAGTCCAATCGCCTGCTGCATCATGGCTTCGACGGTGATCTGGCGCAGTGCTGCCGAAAATGCCTGCTCGGCCTCGGACAAAGCGGGCCGTACGACCCCCGTGAGCAAGGTGGAGGCTGTCGTGTCCTCCTCGTCGATTTCCGCCGCCTTTCCGGCGGCGCGCAAAATGTCCTCGGCGGTGATGCTGCCGCCCTGACGCGCGAGTTCGTAGCCGCCGTGCGGTCCACGAATGCCGCGCAGGATTCCGTCGTGCACCAAGGCCTGCAAGACCGGCTCGAGATGCCGCGGTGGCAGCCTGTGCTGGCGCGCGAGCGTCTTTGCCGAGACGGGACGGCCATTGGCGTTGATGGCAATGTCGATGACGGCAGCAATGGCGAGCGTGCAGCGGCGGGAAAGAAGCGGCATGGCGGGTCTCGTAAGTCCGTAAGCGGTAATATGCTACAGGACTTTCGCCGTCCAGCCGATATTCACAAATCGGTATGTTATTCAGTGCCCGTCGAGCCGAAACCGCCGCTTCCGCGCGGCGTCTGCTCCAGCGCGACGACTTCGCGCAGCGCCGCCTGGGTAACCTGCGCAACGACAAGCTGTGCGATGCGCATTCCGCGCCCGATCGTCACCGTCTCCGTGCCGAAGTTGATCAACAGGACCTGTATCTCGCCGCGATAATCGGCATCGATGGTGCCGGGCGCGTTGAGCACCGTCAGGCCATGACGCGCGGCAAGGCCCGAACGCGGCCGCACCTGGCCTTCCGTGCCGGGCGGTAGCGCAATGCAAATGCCGGTGGGCACCAGAGCGCGATGGCCGGGTGCAATCGTCAACGGCGCATCGGCCGGCACGGCAGCGAGCAGATCGAGGCCGGCCGCGTGCGCACTTTGGTAGGATGGCAGCGGCAGGCCGGCGCCGTGCGGCAAGCGCGTGATGAGGATATCGAGGCTCATGTGAAAGCGTTTCGGCTGTCATTCCGGGGCGGCGCGAAGCACCGAACCCGGAATCCATACTTCGTAGCGCCGGGGTTGTGGATTCCGGGTCCGCTCGCCAACGCTCGCATCCCGGAATGACGGGATAAAAGCTTGCTACTCATTACTCTGCGAGCTCCTTCGCAATCCGTTCCACCAGCATCCGCGCGACGCCGTCCTTCGGTTGTGTCGGCCAATTTTCCGAAGCCGTGGCCGTTACCAGTGTGATCGTATTGCGGTCGCCGCCCATGATGCCTGTCTTGGGCGAAACATCGTTGGCGAGGATCCAGTCGCAGCCTTTGCTGGCAAGCTTCGCCTTGGCATTGGCGATGACGTTTTCCGTTTCGGCGGCAAACCCGATCACCAGCTTCGGCCGCCGCGATTTGCGTTTCGCAATACTCGCAAGAATGTCGGGATTTTCGACGAGCGATAAATCGGGCGTGGCTTGTCCGGGCTTCTTCTTGATCTTCTGTTCGCCGGCATTTGCAACACGCCAGTCGGCGACCGCGGCGGCAAAGATCGCGATATCGGCGGGGAGCGTGCGCTCGACCGCCTTCAGCATCTCGCGCGCTGTCTCGACATTGATGACGGATACGCCCGGCGGATCGGGCAGATTCACCGGTCCCGTAATCAAGGTCACCTGCGCTCCCGCTTGCGCGGCGGCAAGCGCGATGGCGCTTCCCTGCTTGCCCGACGAGCGATTGGCGATGTAGCGCACCGGATCGATCGGCTCATGCGTCGGTCCCGACGTGACAAGCATGCGCTTGCCTTCGAGCGCCCGCGTTTGCGGCGCAAGCAGGCGTTCGACGGCAGTCGCGATCTCCAGCGGTTCGGCCATGCGGCCGAGCCCGCGCTCGTTTGCTTCCGCCATCTCGCCTTCGTTCGGACCGACCATCTCAAATCCGTCGGCGGCAAGCTGCGCCAGATTGCGTTGCGTGGCTTTGTTGCTCCACATGCGGGGATTCATCGCCGGCGCGAGCAGAACCTTTGCCGTTGTTGCGAGAAGAACCGCAGTCGCAAGGTCGTCGGCGTGTCCGCCCGCAAGCTTCGCCATCAAGTCGGCGGTTGCGGGCGCGACCACGACAAGATCGCATTCGCGCGCGAGCCGGATGTGACCGATATCGAATTCTTGCGGCGGATCGAACAGTTCGGTGAACACGCGTTCGCCGACGATGGCGCCCGCGGACAAAGGCGTGATGAATTCCTGCGCCGCCTTGGTGAGGATGCAGCGCACGGCGATGTCGCGCTCCTTCAGGCGGCGAATGAGATCGAGCGACTTATAGGCTGCGATGCCGCCGCCGATGACGAGCAGAACATGCCTGTTACCTTCCGCCACGGTCGCCGGCGCGTGCTGTGGAGCGGGAGCAGCCTTTGCGGACCGCGCAATTTTTTCCGCAATTTCACCGCCGGTACTATCGGCGGCTTCACGCAACAGAGTACGCACTTCGTCTTCCATCGAGCGGCCGCTGCGCGCGGCGCGCAGGCGCAGTTTCTTTTTCAGCGTCTCATCAAGCTGACGAATGGTGATGCTGGCCATGGCGGCTATTCTGCCGCCAATGTGCAAGCAATGCAATCATTGCAATCAATATATAGAATAAGCTATCCAAATCAGTACGATAACGCCAATCCAGATGCCGGCTGTCAGCCAACGATTGCGGCGTGCCTCGGCTTGGCCGATGGCTGCGACTGTCTCTGGGGCCAGCACGATGCCTTCGCGGGTGGCCGCATCTATCTGCTCGGTGAGCGTGCCGGCGCGCATCAACAGGCTCGGCACGTCGCCAAGAAAGCGGCCGATCTCGCCCGCGCCTTCGATCGCATCTTCGACCTTGCCGACCGGCCCTAGCTTGCGGCCGATCCATTCGCGCACGACCGGGTCGGCGGTCTTCCACATGTCGAGCTTCGGATCGAGCGCGCGCGCGACGCCCTCGACAACGACCATCGTCTTTTGCAGCAGGAGCAGTTCGGGCCGCGTGCGCATGTCGAACAAGCCCGTCACCTCAAACAGCAGCATCAGCAGCTTTGCCATCGAGATTTCTTCGGCGGTCCGGTTGTGGATTGGCTCGCCGATGGCGCGGATCGCCTGCGCGAAATTTTCGACCGAATGCGCGCGCGGCACGTATCCGGCGTCGAAATGCACTTGCGCGACGCGATGGTAGTCGCGCGTGATGAAGCCGAACAGAATTTCCGCAAGGAAGCGCCGCTCCTTCGGCCCGAGGCGGCCCATGATGCCGAAGTCGACCGCAACCAGATTGCCGGCGTCGTCCACGAACAGGTTGCCCGGATGCATGTCGGCGTGGAAGAATCCGTCACGCAACGCATGACGCAGAAAGCTCTGGATCACCTTGCGGCCGAGTGCGGGCAGGTCGTGGCCGTCAGCGGCGAGCGCGGCGTGATTGTTGAGCGGCGTCGCCTCGATCCATTCCAGCGTCAGCACTTCGCGCGCGGTGCGGTTCCAGTCGACGGTGGGCACGCGGAAATCGGGATCGTCTTTGGTGTTCTCCGCCATTTCCGACAGCGCGGCGGCTTCAAGACGGAAGTCCATCTCGATCGCGACCGAGCGCGCGAGCGTGTTGACGACTTCAATAAGACGCAGCCGGCGCGCTTCGGTCGACCATCGTTCGGCAAGACGCGCGATGAAGAAGAAACTGTCGAGCTCGGATTTGAACCGCCGCTCGATGCCGGGACGCAGAATCTTCACCGCCACCGTTTGGCGCTCGCCGTTCTCCTCGATTTCGGCGCGATGCACCTGCGCGATCGAGGCGGCGGCGACAGCAGGGCCGAACGTCGCATACACGGATGAAAACGGCCTGTCGAAGGCGGCGGCGACTGCGGCTTCCGCTTCGCTTTGGGGAAACGGCGCCATCTTGTCCTGCAGGCTTTCGAGATCGCGCGCGATAGCGGGGCCGACGACATCGGCGCGCGTAGCGAGGAATTGCCCGAGCTTTACGTAAGTCGGCCCCAGTCGGGTAAGCGCGGCGGCAAGCCGGTTTTGGCCGGATTTTGTATTCGGCCGTTCAAAAAGCCGTCCGATCGCAATGGCGGCTTTGGCGGGGAATGGCAGCGGACGTGTGTCAACCAACGCGAGCACGCCTTCGCGCGCGAACACGAAACCGCCGCGAGCAAGGCGCGTGAGGTGGTAGACGCCGGAGATCACGTTGGCTGCCCGGCGCGCAGCGCCTGCTCCGTCATCCTGAGGTGGCTTTGCGAAGCGAAGCCCTCGAAGGATGGTCGGCCGCCACCTTTCGAGGCTCGCTGCGCTCGCGCCTCAGTGTGATGGGGACAGCCTCGAAGCGGACTTACTCTCACAACTTCCATCCCGAATGCATTGCCACCACGCCGCCGGTCATCTGCGTGAAGGAGACGCGGCGGAAGCCTGCGGCCTCCATCATTTGCGCAAACGCCTTCGGCTTTGGGAATTTGCGAATCGACTCGACAAGATACCGATATGCCTCTCGGTCGCCAGTCACCACTTGGCCGACTTGGGGGATGACGTTGAACGAATAAAACTCGTAAAGCCTGTCGATGCCCGGCACATCGACCGACGAGAATTCGAGGCAGAGGAAGCGCCCGCCGATCTTCAGGACGCGATATGCTTCCTTTAGCGCGGCGTCGATGCGCGGCACATTGCGGATGCCAAAGGCGATGGTGATGCAATCGAAGTTGCGATCGGGATAGGGGAGTTCCTCGGCATTGCCTTGCTCGAACGTCACGGCATCGTCGCGGCCATTTTCGATGGCGCGCTCGCGCCCGACGGTAAGCATGTCCTCGTTAATGTCGCAGACCGTGACGCGCGTACCTGGCCCCCCCGCATCTGCCACGCGGAAGGCGATGTCGCCGGTGCCGCCGGCGAGGTCGAGCAGGGCGAATGGTTTGTCGGAGCGCGGCGGATTGACGGCGGTCACCAGCGCCTCCTTCCAGGCGCGATGCAGGCCGCCCGACATCAGGTCGTTCATCAGGTCGTAGCGGTGCGCCACCGAATGGAAGACATCATCCACCAGCCCCTGTTTTTCGCCGAGGGGCACGGTCTGGTCGCCGAAATGGGTCTGCTCGGTCGGGCGTTTGCTTTTGCTGACGGCCACGATTGCCAATTCTCCTTTGCGGTGAGGACCATAGCGCGAAGGACGTGAGGGCGCTATGTCTGCGGACGCGCGGCGCCCGCCCTCGTGGTGAGGAGGTGCCAACGGGTCCGCGCGAAGCGCGGCCCGATGGTAAACTTCGCGCCGTCTCGAACCGCGAGGGCGACCCCGCACCTCATCCTTCGAGACGCCCGCTTTGCGGGCTCCAGGATGAGGTGTGCATGCCCGAACTTCCCGAAGTCGAAACCGTGCGCCGCGGGCTCCAGCCGGCGATGGAAGGCGCGCGCTTTGCCAAGGTCGAGGTGCGCCACCGCGGCCTGCGCTGGCCGATCGTCGAGGATTTCGAAAAGCGGCTGGAAGGCAAGACCGTCACAGGCCTTGGCCGCCGCGCGAAATATCTGCTCGCCGATCTGTCGTCCGGCGACGTGCTGCTGATGCATCTCGGGATGTCCGGCTCGTTCCGCGTGGGCAAGGATGCGGCGCCGGGCAAGTATTATCACGAGCGGTCCAAAAGTGCGTCGCACGACCACGTCGTGTTTCACATGTCGAACGGCGCTGTGGTGACGTTCAACGATCCACGCCGCTTTGGCTCGATGAAGCTCGTGCCGCGCGCGAAGATCGACAATGAGCCACTGTTGCGCAATCTCGGTCCGGAGCCTTTGGGCAACGCGTTCGACGCGGATATGCTGGCGAAGGCCTGCGCAAACAAGAAAACGTCATTGAAAGCCGCGCTCAGCGACCAGCACATCGTTGCCGGTCTCGGCAATATCTACGTCTGCGAGGCGCTTTTCCGCGCTCATCTTTCGCCGAAACGCGCTGTATCAACCATTGCCGATCGCAGGGGCAATCCGAATGAACGCGCCACGGCTCTGGTCGATGCGATCAAGGCCGTGCTCGCCGATGCGATCAAGGCAGGCGGTTCGTCCCTGCGCGATCATCGCCGCGCCGACGGATCGCTCGGCGATTTCCAGCACCATTTTCTGGTTTACGACCGTGAGGGCGAGCCGTGCCCCAACTGCAACGGCAAAGTGAAGCGCATCACACAAGCCGGCCGATCCACGTTCTATTGTCCCGCTTGCCAAAAATGACTCTCTCGATCGGTTTCCACCCCATCGAAGGTTGAGGCTGATCGGCGCGGGCGTTTTCCGGCAAATCGTAGCGGTCAATCACACGACCAGGGGCCGACACATGTCAGACAGCCATCGCGTACGTGCGCCGGCGCGGGCTATCGGAAAAGACACGCCGAACCCGTTTGCCGAATTTCTCAATCCCAACTCCATGATGACGCCGGGAGCGGCCGGCGCGTTTACCATGGTCATCACCAACACCCTGTGCCAGCAGTTCGATTCACTACCTCTCAATTATACCGGGCTGGCGGTGAGCCTCATGTTCGGCACGCTCGTCTTCGGTTACGGCGCGAGCCTGGCGAGGAAAATGATGTATTTCTTCATCAACAGCCTCATCATCTTCGTGGTCGCCATGGGCTCGAGTGCGATAGGCGCCCGTGTCAGTAACGGCTCGTCAGAGGCAAAGACCGCGAGCCTGGAAAGTGTGGCTCAACCTCACGTAAAGGTGGGCACCTTCAACCTGGCCAGCGCCGAAAAAGCGGTGACGGGCGCGAAATCCCCGCCGACTCCGCCACCGCCCAAGAGCAAGCCGAAGTTCTTCCGCCGGTGGCTCTGAAGCCTGCGTTCCGCTTCAGGACGGATTGCGCCCCATGCTAGGCTCGATCGGTTACGATCGAGCCCTTAAGCGCACGTCTGAATCGGGAAGCAATTCATGGCTTATCAGCACATCGTCGTAGAAACCAAAGGTCGCGTCGGAGTCATCCGGCTCAATCGCCCGCAGGCGCTCAACGCGCTCAACCTCAAGCTCAAGGCGGAGCTTGGTGACGCGATCAAGGCGTTCGAAGCCGATCCGCAAATCGGCTGCATGATCGTCACCGGCAACGAGAAGGCTTTTGCGGTGGGCGCCGACATCAAGGAGATGGCGGACAAGACCTATAACGAAGCGCTGATGGGTAACTTTGCCGGCGACTGGGACGAGGCCGCGCGGGCGCGAAAGCCGATCGTCGCTGCGGTCGCCGGGTTTGCGCTCGGCGGCGGCTGCGAGCTCGCAATGATGTGCGATGTCATTCTCGCTGCCGACAACGCGAAATTTGGCCAGCCGGAGATCAAGATCGGCGTCATCCCGGGCATCGGCGGCACGCAGCGCCTCGCGCGTGCGGTCGGCAAATCCAAGGCCATGGAACTGGTTCTCACCGGCCGCATGATGGATGCCGCGGAAGCCGAGCGCGCCAATCTCGTCGCGCGCGTGGTGCCGCTCGCAAGCCTGATGGACGAAGCGATGAAGCTCGCCGAGACGATCGCCGGCCTGTCGCTGCCGTCGGTGCTGCTTGCAAAAGAAGCGGTCAACCGCGCATTCGAGGTACCTCTTGCGGAGGGCATCCGATTCGAGCGGCGCGTTTTTCACTCGCTGTTTGCGACCGAGGACCAGAAGGAAGGCATGAAAGCCTTCGTCGAAAAACGAAAACCGCAGTGGAAGAATCGCTAAACCCGGATCGTTGGTTTTGATGCTGGGAAAAGACGAGCTCGAACGCTACGCACGGCACATCGTCCTGCGCGAAGTGGGTGGTGCCGGCCAGTCGAAGCTCAAGGCTGCGCGCGCGCTCGTCGTCGGCGCGGGCGGGCTCGGCGCGCCGGCATTGCTTTATCTTGCCGCCGCAGGCGTCGGCACGCTGGGCATTGTCGACGATGACAAAGTGTCATTGTCGAATCTGCAACGGCAGGTGATCTTCACTACGAGCGATATCGGGACGGAGAAAGCAAAAAGCGCCGCGGCGGCGATCACCCGGCTCAATCCGTATGTTGCGCTTGATGCGCATGCGGTGCGTCTGACGGCTGCCAACGCGCTCGATCTGATCGGACGCTACGATCTGGTTCTCGACGGTTCGGACAACTTCGCCACGCGCTATCTCGTGTCGGACGCCTGTTACTTTG
>DASUKT010000273.1:0-4420 GCA_036278575.1 Pseudolabrys sp.
AAGCCAAGCCCGATGCCGGTCGCGATCGAATACGTGAGTGGCATCGTGATCGCCGCGACTACCGCCGGTGCGTATTCGGTAGCATCGTTCCAGTCGACCTCCGCGAGACCGCGCGCCATCACGCACGCCACGTAGAACAGCGCCGCCGACGTCGCATAGGCCGGGATCATGCCCGCGAGCGGCGAGAAGAACAGCGCCAGCAGGAAGAAGATCGCAACAAACACTGACGATAAGCCAGTGCGCGCGCCGGCCTGCACGCCGGCCGCACTTTCGATGTAGCTCGTTGTCGTCGACGTGCCGATCAGGGAACCGAACATGGCCGCGAAGCTGTCGGAGATCAGCGCCTCCTTCATGCGCGCGAGCTTGCCGTCCTTCATCAAGCCGGTCCTATGCGTGACACCGATCAGCGTGCCGGCGTTATCGAACACGTCGATGAACAGGATCGAGAAGATGACGATCAGGAACGTCGGTTCGGCGATGCGTGAGAAGTCGAGTTGGAACAACGTCGGCTTGATCGACGGCGGCAGCGACACGATTCCGGAATAATGCGTGAGGCCGAGCGGAATGCCGATGACCGCCACAACCAGAATGCCGATCAGCGTGCCGCCCATGATGCGCCGGTAGTTCAGCGCCGCGATCAGCACGAAGCCGAGCAGCATCAGCACCGGTTCCCAATGGCGCAGATCGCCGAGCGTCACCAAGGTCGCCGGCTGCGCGACGATGATGTGCGACTCTTCCAGCGCGATGATGCCGAGGAACAAGCCGACGCCCGCCGAGACCGCCATCTTCAAATTCTGCGGAATGGAATCGATGACGTATTGGCGGATGCGGAAGACGGAGATGAAAAAGAAGATCACGCCCGAGCAAAACACCGCCGCAAGCGCCTGTTGCCATGTGTATTTGTACGTCAGCACCACGGTGAAGGCGAAGAACGCGTTGATGCCCATGCCGGGCGCGAGCGCGATGGGGTAGTTCGCGTAAAGCGCCATCACCAGCGTCGAGACCGCGGCGGCGATGCAGGTCGCCACGAACACCGCGCCCGCATCCATGCCGGTCTTGCCCAGGATCGCCGGGTTGACGAACACGATGTAGACCATCGTCAGAAACGTGGTCAGACCGGCGATGAATTCGGTGCGGACGTTCGTTCCGTTTTCCGTCAACCTGAACCGGCGCTCAACGAACGAAGTTTCGGACGCGGTCGTGTCGGTCATCGCAGGCTCTCCCCACCTGTGGCTGCCGCGACAAGATATTCCCAAAACGCCGGCCACTGCTCGCCGGTTGCCTACTTGTCCACTACCGCCGGGCAGATTGTCCGGCCAGCGAATGGCCTTCGCTCTGTGAAACCTGCGGGCGCACGACCGCCCAGCCCATGCGAATAAGCGGGAGAAAACCTTCGACCCGCCGCGGAAAAGCGCGCGGCACCTCGGCGACCAGCCCCGGAAAGTCGGCTTTGATCTCTTGCGGCGGCGCCGCGCTGGTGCCGGGAGCCGGCCAGACCAGAAGGCCGCCTTGCGCCCGGATGTCGGCGGGCGTCGCCCACGGACTCTGCTCAGGCGCATCGGTAAAAAACACATGCGGGCGGCTCGGCGAGCCGAGCGCGACCAGTGCGGCCGTACGATTATCGCCGGCCACATAAGGCAGCGGCTTGCCCGTGCGTCGCTGATAGCTCTCCGCAAAGAAGCGCCCCATCGCATTCGCGGGCTGCGCGACGCGCAGGTCGGTCGGAAATACCCAGGGCAAGACGGTGACCGCGAGTGCCGTGAGTATCGGCGGCGCAATCAGCAAGCCAAGCCATGCGAAGCTCACCACGCGCTCGCGATAGAGCGGCACGCGATCGCCGGCGAGAACAATGACGGCAAGGCCTGACAGCAGAAGCAGCGGGCCGATACGCACGAGCGGCTCGACGCGTCCATAGGCAGCCACAATCATCAGGGCGACCAAAGCCGGTGCGACCGCAAAGAAGTAAATGAACGAGCGCGCAAACGGCCGCGTCGGCATGCGATCGATTTCGGGCGCGAGTTCTTTGTGGCGGCGCCTTGGAAAGCCGCTTGCCGACCAGACCAGCAGCAGCAATCCAAGATGAACGGCAACGATCAGTCCAAACAGTTGCAGCGCCGGCCTTGCCGATAGTGCGGGCAGAACATTCGCGCGGATGGTGTCGAGCAGCGGCTTCCCCGACTGCAGCAGCCACACGATGTGCGGAAACACGATGAACAGCAGCAACAGAACGGCAAACCATGGCTCGGGATGTCTAAACGACGAATGGGCACGCCGCGCAAAGACGGAGAACACGATCAACAGTGTAAGCAGGATCAGGCCGGCGTAGCTCGTGAGCAGCAACAGTCCGAGATCGACAGCGAGCAAAAACCAGTAGCCAAGCTCGCGCTGGCCCGCCGCGCGCCAGTAGTGCAGCAGCGCCAACGCCCAGAGCGGCAGCGCAAGCACCGCCGGACCGAAATCCGCCGACGGCGCCGAAAAGGTCGCGATGCCGATCATCAGCAAAACGGCGAGCACGGCGTGGCGCGTGCCGACGATCAACCGGCCAAGCTCAAAGACGGCGCGATAAGCGGCGACCATGCAGGCCTGCGCCAGCACGTAAACGCCGAAGGCGCCGGCCATTCTGAAGGCGACCTCGCCGAACCAGAAAGCGAGCGGCGGCCCAAGATAGCTGCCGAGGCGGAATTCGCGGCCGACGGCGAGCAGCATTGGCACATCGCCGGGCGGCGCGCTGTAGAACACAGACGGCACGACGATCCAAAGCGCCGCCTGCGTGAGCGCAGCGGCCCAGAAGACCACCGACGGCCGCCCGCGCAGGAATTCGACGATGAGGGAAACGTAGTGCATGCGGCCCGCGTGCATAGCTTCATCCCTCTCCGCAAGCGGGGAGGGAAAGAGTCGGACGGCAGGATTAGAGAACGAACGCTAGCGTGGCAACAAGGTGGCTATGGCTTCTTCCGCCAATGCCTCGGCAGCTTCGGCGCCCGACGCCGCAAGCTTCGCCGCGACCGGCGCGAACGAGCGGCGATGATGGATCGTCGGCCCGAGTCGCGCCAGCGCGGCGAAATGCTCCGGCACGCTATAACCCATGTGCCGCTCGAAGCCGTAGCCGGGATGCGCGAGCCCGAGCCGCATCATCAGCCGGTCGCGCGTGACCTTGGCAACAATGGAAGCGGCGGCGATTGAGGTAACCAGCGCATCGCCGCTCACCACGGCCTCGCAGTCGCAACCGGAGTCGATCTTCATGTTGCCGTCGACGAAAACGAGCCTGGGACGCACCGGCAGCGCCTTCACTGCCCGCGCCAATGCCCACAGCGATGCGCGCAGAATATTGTCGCGGTCGATGCGCTCGACCGTGCCGAAGGCAACCGCGACCTCGGCGCTCGCGCAGATTTTCAGATAAAGCTTTTCGCGCTCGGCGGCGTCGAGCTTCTTCGAATCGTTGAGCCCGCGCGGAATGCGCTTCGGATCGAGCACCACGGCGGCGGCAACAACCGGACCGGCAAGCGGTCCCCTGCCCGCCTCGTCGCAGCCGGCGACCGGCCAGATGCCGCGCGCGAGCGCGCGCCGCTCGCGGCGGAACGCCGGGCGCAGTTCCGGCTCGTTGAGCGGCAGCCTTGCAGGCTGCGCTTTCAAGGCAGCGGTCCGAGTCATGGCCGCGATCAAACGCGCGGGCGGGCGCGAGAGTCAACGCGCGATGTGAAATGCGGGGATGGAGCGAGATGTTCGCGGATTGGCGACGATCTGTCCGGTGCGCCCAGCCTAAGAGAGCCATTGTTGAAGCTAGACAACCGCAGGTAGATCGACAGATAATCGCACTATTTCCACGGGGCGGATTCAATGAACAACGGACCGAATGTTGCAGCTGGCGTGATTTGGTTGATCGTCATACTCGCCATTGTGATCACCATTTATTTTACTCCTGCAATCGTCGCCTATCGAAGAAAACATGCCCAATTCACTGCGATCCTATGGTTGGACATCCTTACGGGTTGGACGTTTCTAGGTTGGGTCGCAGCGTTAATTTGGGCACTTAGCAATCCGCAAGTCGTTTCCACAAAGCCCGTTGGCGATAGCACTCGATATACGAAGGCTGAATACGAAAAAACTTGTCCTGAGTGTGCTGAAACCGTGAAGGGGGCAGCTAAGGTTTGTAGATTTTGTGGTCACAAATTTGAGGAAACTTTGTCTTCTCCACATCGGCCCTCTTCGCCTGCAGCGGCTACTCGTTCATTTGATTGGAAATAGGACACTGCACCGCGCAGTGCTTCGACTGCCGACACTTGAGCATTAAAACAAACTCAACTGCTCCGCGCCCGCCTTCGGCTTGCGAAAGTGTTCGGTCGTCATTGTGTATTTGCGTTGATTAAGCCCGAGCTTCTCGCACGCCATCTCGAAACGGCGGCCGATCATCCATGCATAC
>DASUKT010000274.1:0-6781 GCA_036278575.1 Pseudolabrys sp.
GCGACGCGCGGCCGGACATTTTCCTCGCGGTAAGAGGGCCGATCCTGTCGCCGTCGCGCACCGTGGATGTATCCGCCCTCGCCGGATGGCTGACATTGCGCTCAGTCGAACGTCAGGCGAAAAAATTGGAGGCCATCCAAAGCACCCCTTCGGCGCCGGTCGAGGCCTCGCAGCCGCCGGCTATCGAGCCTTCGGCGCCGACAATCGAGATGGCGCCGGCCACGCAGAAACCTGCTCCGTTGCATGCGGCGCCGGCGTTGCCGCCGCGGCGAAATATGCCGGCCGCCGTCGCGGAAAAAAGAGCGCCTGAACATACGCCGGCAAAGAAGCGCGTTGCGCCGGCGTTGCCGCCGCCGCTGGTCATCAGGCCCGCGCCGGGCGTCGCGCCGGAATTTTCTATTATCTCGCCGAACTGACCGCGGCCGCACGTACGCCGGCGACCTCGCGTGTGGCAGGCTGGCTGTGGCTCTGGCCACGATAGTGATCGAGCACATAAAGACGGATGGCCGACGAAAGGTTGCCGTGGTGGCGTCCGGAGTCGATCGTCGCCACGAGATCTGACAACGTCATCTCCCGATCACCCGCAATGTCTTTCAGGCCCTTCCAGAATGCGTCCTCGAGGCTGACGCTTGTCTTATGGCCGGCAATAACAATCGAACGTTTGACCACGGGAGATTTCATTGCCGTTCTCCTGAGCCGATCCGGTGCGCATCCAGTTTGTGACGAAGTTTTTGTTGGTGGGCCGATTCAAGCTCTCGGTTTGCATTGGACCGCCCATGGGCAAGCCTGCTTGCCGCCGCACGCTGATCTTCTTTCCGTCGGAGAGCGCGCTTTCGCGCGGTCCGTAAATTGACGATTTGTCCCATCTGAAAAGCTCAAGTTGCCGGGCGAGGTTAGCCAATCCTCTCAGCCCTCTGTCGGTCCTCCGGTGGGAGGCGGCCCGTTTTTCACGTCACGCGCGGCGATGTCCTCAAGCGCGCCTGCGCAATAATGCGAAAATCTGAGCCAATGATTCAATACACGGTTAGTTGAAAGCAAATGCAAAAATTTAAATCTTTTAGGGAATACATACAGATTGTCGGTGTTATGCGAGCTTGGCCAAATATCGATAAGCGTATATTTTCAACTATTCCAGTCGACGCAAAGTTATACTTGAAATCCGGCTGCTGCGATTAAAAAAAGCCAAGCGGCTGGCCTTATCATATGATGAAAATACCACGTGCACCTTTAGTAATGCGGCGCGAAATACATGGCGCTTTCTTTCTGACAGCTTGGCTTGTGAGGGGAGGCGGGCGGAATGCGTGCTCGATATACGCGCCTAGCGCCATCTCCGGTTACCGAATAACGAATGGACTAGGCAGGCCGGATCATCTTTTCGGGCCGGACCAGACGATCGAATTCCGCGCCCGAAACGAACCCAAGCCGAATCGCCTCCTCGCGTAACGTCGTCCCGTTGGCGTGCGCAGCCTTTGCGACCTGCGATGCTTTATCGTAGCCAATGTGCGGCGACAGCGCGGTTACGAGCATAAGCGACCGTTCCAGCAGCTCACGGATGCGGGGCTCGTTGGCTTCGATGCCAACGATGCAATTGTCGCAGAACGAGCGCGCCGCGTCCGCCAGCAGCCGGATCGACTGCATCATGCAATAGGCGAGCACCGGCTTGTAAACGTTGAGCTCGAAATGGCCTTGCGACGCGGCGGTCGTGATCGTGGTGTGATTGCCGAATACGCGACAGCACACCATGGTCAAAGCCTCGGTCTGCGTCGGGTTGACTTTGCCCGGCATGATCGACGAACCGGGCTCGTTCTCGGGCAAAATCAGTTCGCCAAACCCCGAGCGCGGTCCCGAGCCGAGAAAGCGGATGTCGTTGGCGATCTTGAACAGCGCGGTCGCCGCGGCGACAATCGCCCCATGCGCGAACACGTAGGCGTCGTGGCCGGCCATATGCTCGAATTTGTTCGGCGCGCTCACAAACGGCAGCCGCGTCAGCACAGCGATTCTTTTGGCGAAGCGCGTAGCAAACTGTTTCTTGCTGTTAAGGCCGGTGCCGACCGCGGTGCCGCCTTGTGCGAGCGGATAAAGCTCCTTCAATCCCAGGCGAATGCGGTGAATGCTGGATTTCACCTGCGCGGCGTAGCCGGAAAACTCCTGACCGAGCGTTAGTGGCGTTGCATCCATGGTATGGGTGCGGCCGATCTTCACAATCCGCGCAAACTCCTTGCTCTTCTTTTGCAGCGCGTCCTGCAAATGCGCAAGCGCAGGATCGAGCAGCGCCGCAATCGTTTGCGCCGCGGCGATGTGCATGGCCGTTGGGAAGCTGTCGTTTGACGACTGGCTCATATTGACGTGATCGTTCGGATGTACCGGCGTCTTCGAGCCAAGCTTGCCGCCGAGATCCAGATTGGCACGGTTGGCGATCACCTCGTTGACGTTCATGTTGGTCTGGGTGCCAGAGCCGGTCTGCCACACGAGCAGCGGAAAGTGATCGTCGAGCTTTCCGTCGACGACATCCTGCGCCACCTGCACGATCGCGTCGGCGCGGCGCCGGTCGAGAGAGCCGAGATCGCGGTTTACCTCGGCGGCGGCGCGTTTGATGAGCCCGAGCGCATGCACGATCTCGATCGGCATCCGCTCCGTGCCAATACTGAAGTTATGTAGTGACCTCTCGGTCTGCGCGCCCCACAGACGGTCCATAGCGACCTCGATCGGACCGAAAGCGTCGCTTTCCTCGCGTTTTTGGGTGGCTGATTTTCCGGGTGCTTTTTTGAGCATTCAAATCTCGGCCGCGGTCGCAGCATATGGCGTACTGCGTTATGACAATTCTATTTTTTGCGAAACCGATCAAGCCGCACAACTTCAGCCCCGCCGGTCTCCGGTTGAGATGGGTCCTTATCGGGCGAAGAGGAGGGAGACTCGGCGTGTGCTGGCGCCGGTACGGGCGGTGCCTGCGGTGCAACGAGTTCTCCGCCATCGGCCTTCTGCGCGTTTGCCGGAGTCGCCTGATTGTCCTGCCTTTCGACAATTTCCTCGAACTGCAAGCCGAATTGAACGGACGGGTCGAAAAACGCGCCGATTGCATCAAACGGCACGGTGATCCGTTCGGGCACGCCGCTGAACGACAGACCAACCTCGAAGCTCTCTTCGCCGACTGAAAGATCCCAAAACTGGTGTTGCAGAATGATCGTCATTTTCTCCGGAAACTGCTCACGAAGGCGCTGCGACAGCGTCACGCCATCGGCATGCGTGTCGAACGTAATGTAGAAATGATGCTCGCCGGGCAGGCCTTTCTTGGCGACGTCCACCAGCACATTGCGAACCACGGCGCGCAAGGCCTGTTGCGTGAGGAGGTCGTAGCGAATGTGATCGGCCATGTATCTTGCCTTGGATCGGGCGTTAGAGACTCGCGCGGGCAGGATGCTAACGCGGCACAGGGCGAAAGCTATCCCTGGTAGAGTCGCCGGTCGCACAAAATTGCGAATGAAGTGGAGGCTTCTGTTGCCAGGTGCCTCCGGACCCCGCCTGACGGAGCTTAACCCATCAGGACTTCAAGTTCGGTCTTACAGACTGCGTTACGCAGCCTGAGCAACCGGAGCATAGTTGTCGTTGGCAACTATGGATAAGGCCCATAACGTCGGACCCATTCCGGGCAAAAGCGCGCCTTTTACGCCCTCGTCGATCCTATTTCGGCCCCGTGATCGGGGTCAGGTATCGGGTGTCAGGCGTCAGGACGTTTGAGACTCTTCCTGACTCCTGATCCCTGTTTCCTGGCCCCTGGAACTGGTGGAGCCGCCGGGTACTGCCCCCGGGTCCGAAAGGTTTATTACGACGGCCATTTATCGCCATAGCCGGCTTGCGCCAGCCCACGGAATATAAGGCCGAAAGATTGACGAAAAAAGAGCGGCCAGATGCCTGAATTCGCTGCGTAACCGGACAGTTCGCGGCCGGTGGATCGTCGCATAGGAGGGAGCCGATAATTCGGATGGCTGAAGTTCAGGTGGAACGCTAAAAGCTTCGCCCGATGTCCGATCCCGCCATTGCTGTGCCCGGGGCAAAAGCTCCGCGGCCATCCCTTACAGAGCTGTTTCTTTCCTTCGTCGGCGTTTCGATCTCCGGCTTCGGCGGGGCATTGCCCTGGGCGCGTCGAATGATCGTCGATCGGCGCGGCTGGATGACGACCGACGAATTCAACGAGGCCTTCTCACTGGCGCAATTTCTGCCAGGACCGAACGTCGTGAACTTCTCGGTGGTATTCGGCCAGCGGTTCGGGGGCGCGCCCGGCGCTGCCGTGGCGTTGATCGGCCTTATGGGACCGCCGGTCGTGATCGTGACCCTCATCGGCGTCCTCTACGCCTATTTCGGCGATATCGAAGCGTTGAGCCGCATTCTCAGCGGCATCTCGTCCGCGGCGGCCGGTTTGATCGTTGCCATGGTCGCCAAAATGGGCGCGCCGCTATTTCGCCGCGGGGTCAGCGCTGCGCCGCTGGTGGCGATTGCCGGTTTCATCGCAGTCGGCGTGCTGCGCTGGCCCTTGCCGCTGGTGCTCATTGTCCTGGCGCCGGTCAGTGTCGCGCTGGCATGGGTGCGGCGATGAGAGACGATTCCGGCTTTGGTCCGTTGCTGACGCTTGCCGGCTATTTCACCGTGCTGTCGCTGTTTGCGATCGGCGGTGCCAATGCAGCCGTTCCTGAGATGCACCGTATTGCCGTCGAGGTCATGCACTGGATGAACGACCGGCAGTTTGCCGACATGTACGCGATCGCCCAGGTATCGCCGGGACCAAACGTCATCATCGTCACTTTAATCGGCTATCATGTGGCAGGTGTGGCTGGGGCCGCGGTTGCGACAGTCGCCATGGTGGGCCCCACGTGCACATTTGCCTTTTTCGTCGGACGCACGTGGGACCACTTCAAGGAAGCTGGCTGGCGCGCGGCCGTGCAGGCCGGCATGGTGCCGGTTTCCCTCGGATTGGTTGCCGCCAGCGCTTTCGTGGTGGCGCGCGCGGCGGATCACAACGAAATTGCGGCGTTGCTGACCGTTGCCACCGGCGTGACCGCTTACTTTACGCGCATCAATCCGCTCTGGCTGTTTGCCGTCGCCGGTGCGGTTGGCCTCGCCGGGTATCTGTGACGGTCTTACTCGGCCGGCGAGGACTGCGGCGTGGTCGGTACGGATTCGGGCTCGCGCGCAATCTTTGCGCCGGCACGGTTACGCATGACGCCGCGCAGATAAATGAAGACCTGCGCCAGGATCAGAATACAGCAAAGCCCGACGAACACCGCGCTGATCGGCCGCTCGACGAACACGCCGAGATCGCCGCGCGAGATCAACATGGCGCGGCGGAAATTTTCCTCGAAGCGCGGACCCAGCACAAAGCCGAGCAACACCGGTGCCGGATGGAATCCCAGCAGCAGAAGGATGTACCCGAAGACGCCGATCACCATCGTCTCGCCGACCTGGAACATGTCGTTGTTGGCGCCATAGACGCCGATGCAGACGAAGAAGAGGGCGCTTGGGTAGAGGTACTTGTAAGGGACGGTCAGCAGCTTCACCCAGAGACCGATGAGCGGCACGTTCAAAATGACGAGCGCGATGTTGCCGACCCAGAAGCTTGCGATCAGGCCCCAGAAGATATCCGGGTGCTGGCTGATAAGCTGCGGACCGGGCACGATGCCCTGGATCATCAACGCACCGAGCAGCAGCGCCATGGTCGTGTCGCCCGGAATGCCAAGACTCATGGTCGGGATAAAGTCGCCTTGCACCGACGAATGCGTCGCGGCCTCCGGACAGGCGACGCCTTCGATGGCGCCGCGGCCGAACTTGCCGGGATTTTTCGAGATTTTTTTCTCGGTCGCGTAGGACACGAAGGACGCGATAGTGGGGCCGGTGCCGGGTATCAGCGAACACAGGCTGCCAATGAGCGTACCGCGGAACATCGGCAGCAGCGCCTTTTTCAAATCGGCGCCGCTCGGCCACATGTCGCGTACGCGCACGTTCGAATATTTCAGGTCGATCTTGATCTCCTGATTGATGCTGCGCATAAACTCGGCGATGCCGAACAGGCCGAGTGCGAGCGCGACGATCTCGACGCCGTCGTAAAGCTCGAGGACGCCGAACGTCAGGCGCGGCACGCCGGTCTCCAGGTCGGCGCCGACAAGGCCGAGCAAGAGGCCAAGCACTGTCATCGCGATACCTTTAAGCGGCGATCCGCGCGCCAGCGTCGATCCGGCAAGCAGGCCTAAAAGCATGAGCGAGCAGACTTCCGCCGGTCCGAATTGCAGCGCGATGCTCACCAGGGCAGGCGCGAGAAAAATCATCTCGGTGATGCCCCAGGACGCACCGACGAAAGAAGAAATAACGGTGATGCCGAGCGCAGTGCCACCCTTGCCCTGCTTGGTCATCGGGTAGCCGTCCAGACATGTCACCGCGTGTGGTGGGTGACATGGCAAATTCAGCAGGATCGAACAGATCGCGCCGCCGTATTGGCCGCCGTAGTAAATGCCGGCGAGCATCAAAATCGCCGCCACCGGCTTCATGCCGAAGGTCAGCGGCAACAAAATCGAGATCGTTGCCAGTGGTCCCATGCCCGGCAGCACGCCGACCATATTGCCGACGAGCACGCCGAGGATGCACCACATGAGATTGTGCGGCTCAAGCGCAACGCCGAAGCCGTAAGTCAGATCCGATAGTGCCGTTTCAATCACGAAAGCCCCCACTTCAAGACTGGCATCGGCATTTTCAGGAGATAAGAGAACAGGACGACACCGAAGATCGTGACGCCCAC
>DASUKT010000275.1:0-3585 GCA_036278575.1 Pseudolabrys sp.
GATCCGCGACGGCATTCCGATCATGTTGCCGGAGGAGGCGCGGCGGCTGGAGTGACGCCGAGTCGCGGCGTCATCACCCGCGAAAGCGGGTGATCCAGTAATCGCCGTAGTTAAATATCATGCGCATTCGAGAATACTGGATGCCCCGCTTTCGCGGGGCATGACAGTGAGTTAAGGGAAGGAAACCGCAATGATCAAAATGTGGGGGCGCACTACCTCATCCAACGTGCAGAAGGCGATGTGGGCCGTCGGCGAGCTCGGCTTGCCGTGCGAACGCATCGACGTCGGCGGTAAGTTTGGCAAGAACAAAGAAGCGCCATACCTCGCCATGAATCCGAACGGCCTCGTGCCGACGCTTGAAGAAGAAGACGGCTTCACGCTGTGGGAGTCGAACTCGGTCGTGCGCTATCTTGCAAGCAAGTACGACAAGAACAACGTGATCGAGCCGAAAGATCCGAAGGCGCGCGCGCGGGCGAGCATGTGGATGGATTGGCAGTTGTCGGTCGTCGGTCCCGCAATCTTTGGCGCGTTCTGGGGCTTGATCCGCACGCCGCCGGAAAAACGCGATGAGACGGCGATCAAAACCTCGCAGGAAAAAACCACCGCCGCGATGAAAATTCTCGACGCACAGCTCGCCAGGACGCAATTCGTTGCCGGCGATTCATTTTCCTACGGCGACATCCCGGTCGGCATCATGTGTTACCGCTACGTGCAGCTTGTTCCCGGCCGGCCGTCGACGCCCAACCTCGACCGCTGGTACGCGGCGATCTCCGGGCGCAAGGCGTTCCAGGACCACGTCGGCAGCGTTCCGCTGTCGTGAATATCTAGCGTCGGCGCGAAAAACTCAGACTGTCATGCCCCGCGAAGGCGGGGCATCCAGTAATCGCAAGCCTGCCGATCATCGCAAAGACGGAGTTTACTGGATCACCCGCTTTCCGCCTTCGCGCTCCGCGCTTCGGCGGACTCCAAGCGCGCCGAAGCTCGCGAAGCGAGCGTAGGCGGATCGCGGGTGATGACGTTTGGATGTGCAGCACCGCCGAATGTCACAATGCCTCCCCCCTCAGCAGCTTCGGCACCTCGCCGGTGAAACCCGCGGCCTCGCGGATGAACAGGCGCTTGAGCGCGGGCATGCGCTCGACCAGCCCAAGCCCGATGTCGCGCGCGAGGCGCAGCACGTCGGAATGATTGGAGAACAATCGGTTCAATCCGTCGGTTGCAATTCCCATCGTCATCGTGTCGAAGCGCCGCCAGCGTTCATAGCGCTCCAAAACATCTGCGTTCCCCGAATCGAGCCCGAGCCGCGCAGCGTCGGCGATAACCTCCGCCAGCGCCGCGACATCGCGCAGACCCATGTTGAGGCCCTGCCCGGCAATCGGATGGATGATGTGCGCGGCATCGCCGACCAATGCGAGCCGCTCGGCGATAAACGAACGCGCGTTGAAAAGTCCCAATGGAAAAGCGCGACGCGGCCCGATCACTTCGAGATCGCCAAGATGCAATCCGAAACGCTTTTCCAGCTCGGCATGAAATTGATCGTTGGGCAGCGCAATCAATCGTTCGGCTTCACGTGTCTCTTCCGTCCACACGATCGACGAACGTTTTCCTGTCAGCGGCAAAATCGCAAAAGGTCCCGCCGGAAGAAAGTGCTCTTCCGCCCGTCCATTGTGATCGCGCTCGTGCGCAACGGTGGTGACAATCGCCGACTGGCCGTAATTCCAGCCGTGCGTCGCAATTCCGGCCTGCTCGCGAATGCGCGAGCGCGCGCCGTCGGCGCCAACCAGCAAGCGCGCAGAGATTTCTTCTCCATCAGCCAAATTGACTTTGATGTAATGACTGACCCCCTCCTCATTCCTCCCCCTTTCAGGGCGAGGAAGACTTTGCGACGCCTGCCCTTTTTCGTTTCGCCTGAGCGTCTGCGGCGAGTCCTCCCTCCCCCTGAAAAGGGCAGGGTTGGGGTGGGGGTCATTTTTTGCGACGTCATACTCAAACGAACCAACCGCCGTTGGCCGCAGAACGACACCCTCCTCGCGCGCACGGGCCACCAGCGCGTCGATCAGATACCTGTTCTCGATCATGTGCGCGAACGGCTCGCGCACAGGCAAATTTACACCGCCTGCGCCAAAAGAAGCCTCGACATCGCCGCCGAACGTCAGAAACGTTGGACGCACTGCATCGTCGAGCTTGGAGTCGGTCACCACCATGTCGAGGATCGGCTGCGCGTGGCCGGTCACCGCCTGCCAGGCGCCAACCGCGTCGAACAGCCGCCGCGCCGCGGCGGCGATCGCCGTCGCACGCATGTCCCCCGACCGCTCGGCCGCCAGCGCCGGGTCGGCAACCACGACCGTAAAGCTCCGCCCCAATGCCTGACGCAGTGCGATGCCAAACGCGAGACCGGCAAATCCCGCACCGCAGATCAGGACATCGGCCCGTTCTTTTCCGGCTTCCGTTTTCGTCATTCGCTTCCTTGTAAATTGGCGGCCAGCATAGCAGGTTGAGCCCTCGTCTCACCCTCCCCGGAACGAACCCCATGTCATCGGCCGTCCAGGATTTGATCGATCTTCTCGATCTGGAACCGCTGGAGGTTAATCTTTTCCGCGGCCGCAGCCCGCAATCCGGATGGCAGCGCGTTTTCGGCGGCCAGGTGATTGGGCAGGCGCTGGTCGCTGCCGTCCGCACCGTCGAAGGCCGGCCGCCGCATTCCATGCACGCCTACTTCCTGCTGCCGGGCGATCCCAAGGTCCCGATCATCTACGACGTGGACCGCATTCGCGACGGGAAAAGCTTCACCACCCGGCGCGTCACCGCCCGCCAGCACGGCCATCCAATCTTTTCGATGCTGGTCTCGTTCCATGCCGACGAGCCCGGTCTCGATCATCAGGCCAGGATGCCGGACGTACCGGGTCCGGAAAAACTGCCGAGTGAATCCGAAGTACGAAAAAATATTTTGCCGATGATGCCCGACTCGGTGCGGCGCTATTACGAGCGCGAGCGGCCGATCGAATTGCGGCCGGTGGAGTTCGAACGCTATCTCGGCAAGAAATATCCCGACGGCAAATTCCACATGTGGATTCGCACGACCGGCAGGCTGCCGGACAACCCGGCGCTGCATCAATGCGTGCTGGCCTATGCCTCCGACATGACGCTACTCGATACCGCGCTTGCCGCGCATGGCCGCACGTTGTTCGAAAAGGAATTCATGGCCGCGAGTCTCGATCATGCTTTGTGGCTGCACCGGCCGTTCCGCGCCGACGACTGGCTGCTCTATGCGCAGGATTCGCCCAATCTGCACGGATCGCGCGGCTTTTCGCGCGGCCTGATCTTCACCCGCGACGGAACGCTGGTCGCCTCGGTTGCACAGGAAGGTCTGGTGCGGCTGCGGCGGGAATAGATTTGGTGTCTTGACGCGAGTCGGTGCAGCGACCCCCACCCCAACCCTCCCCCTTTCAGGGGGAGGGAGACGTAGCCGCACGGGCATCCTCCCCCTGAAAGGGGGAGGAATGAGGAGGGGGTCAAAACATGTGCTCGCATTTCTAATCGCGTTTTCACTTACCACGCCGCCTGCGGCACTCGCCGCATCCGGCAAAG
>DASUKT010000276.1:0-3598 GCA_036278575.1 Pseudolabrys sp.
CCGGCCGCTCGTCGAGCGGCGCGTCGAGTGGATAGGTCGTCTCACGAATGACGGCAAGCATGCGGATGTGCTCCTGTACTGATCGGGATCACTTGAGCGCGAGTAGCCGTACCGGGTGATCCCGATGACGAAACGGAGATATCCGCCGCCGGTTCCGTCGGCAGCGACAACGGTCGGGTGCCATGTGGATTCAGAAATGACGCTTTCAAACGCCCATCGCCATTTACGGCATGGAGAACTGCGACACGATGAAGAAGGCGCGCGTTCGGCAGATCGCGTTGTAACGTCGAAGTAGCCGGGAACGATCGAGTGAAAGTAAGCGAGCAAGCGACGATAGAGCCGCTCATTGAGTGAGCATCCAAAAGCGCGATAGTGTGCGCGCGGGGGAGGCGTCCGCTTAGAAAGAACCGGAGCATCCCATGCAGCCCAGGATCGACACCAATCTCGGCATCCAGGGCGAGCCTGACGCCTGGGTGCATTCGGCCTGCATCTTGTGCTCCAACGGCTGCGGGCTCGACATCGCGGTGAAGGACGGGCGGATCGTGGGCGTGCGTGGGGCCGCCGATCATCCGGTCAACTACGGCCATCTTGGCCCGAAAGGCGAGCACGGCTGGGTCGCCAACAATTCGAAGCGCCGCGGCACCACGCCGATGATCCGCCGCACGAAAAGCGCTTCGCTCGCGCCGGTGAGCTGGCCGGAGGCGATGGATTTCTTTATCGAAAAATTCAACGGCGCCTGGCGGCAGGGGCATGAAAACCTCGCCTGCTACAATTCCGGGCAGCTTACGATCGAGGAGTTTTACACGCTCGGAAAGCTTTGGCGCGGCGGGCTGCAATCGTCGAACATCGACGGCAACACGCGGCTGTGTACGGCAACATCCGCCACCGGCCTCATGGCCAATTTCGGCGTGGACGGCCCCGTTGCCTCGTATGTCGATGTCGATCAAGCCGAATTGCTATGCCTCTACGGCCACAATGTCGCCGAGGCGCAAACCGTCTTGTGGGAGCGCATGCTGGCGGCGAAAAAGAAGAACGGCGGACGCATCATCGTTGCCGATCCGCGCAAGACACCGACTGTGCTGCAGGGCGCCGACCTGCACCTCCAGCTCCGCGTGGGCACGAACGTCGCGCTGATGAACGGCATCATCCATCTTTTGATCGCGCGGGGATGGGTGAGCCGTGATTTTGTCGCAAAGTACACGGTCGGGTTCGATGAGCTCGACGCGGTCGCGCGCGAATATCCGCCGGCGCGCGTTGCGGAGATTTGCGGCATCGCGCAGCGCGATCTGGAAACCGCAACCGAGTGGATCGGCACTACGCCGCGCATGGTGTCGACTGTGCTGCAAGGTTTCTACCAGAGCGTCGAGGCTACGGCCTCGTCCTCGCTGGTGAACACGGTGCACTTGTTGACGGGCGCAATCGGCAAGCCCGGCGCAGGTCCGTTGCTGATGGCGGGCCAGCCCGCGGCGATGTGCAACCGCGAGGCGGGCGCCGGCGGCTCCTACCCCGCCTACCGCAATCCGCACAGCGAAGCGCAGATGCGCGATCTGTGCGCGCTTTGGAATCTCGACTTCGACAAATTCCATCCGGAAGTGCCGAAAGACATCCTGCTAATGATGGAAACCGCCGAGCGCGGCGAGATCGAGTTCATGTGGGTGATCGGGACGAACCCGCTCGTCAGCCTGCCAGATCAGAACCGCAGCGAGCGGATCCTGCGCCGGCTCTTCCTCGTGGTGCAGGATCCATTTCTCGACGCGGAGACAGTGGACCTCGCGGATATCTATTTCCCGGCGGCGATGTGGGGAGAGAAGATGGGCTGCGTTACCAACGCGGACCGCAGCGTCAATCTCCTGCTGAAGGCGGTCGATCCGCCGGGCCAAGCGCGCAGCGACTTTGACATTTTCGTAGAGGTCGCCAAACGGCTCGGGTTCGAGGACCGGGACGGCGCGCCGCTGATCCCGTTCAAGCAGCCGGAGGACGCGTTCGAAGAATGGCGCAAGGCATCGAAGGGCCGGCCGTGCGACTACTCCGCGATGACCTATGAATTGATCCTGGAAATGGGCGCGGTGCGCTGGCCCTGCAACGAGCAGCACCCGCGCGGCACCGAGCGCCTGTACGAGGATTTCAAATTCTGGACCGGGATCGACGAATGCGAAAGCTACGGCGCCAATTTTCTCACCGGCAACAAGAACACCCGCAGCGACTACGAGCGGATCGATCCCAAAGGCAAGGCGTTCTTGCGGCCGGTGCACTGGCGGCGGCAGCCGAATCCGGCATCTGACGATTATCCGTTTGTGCTCATCACCGGGCGCGTGGTCTATCATTTTCACACGCGCACTAAGACAAGCCGGTCCGCGGCGCTGAACGAGCGGGCGCCGCTTCCTTACGTCGAGATTCATCCCAGCGATGCTACCCGCCTGGAAATCGGACTTGGTGACCTCGTCGAGATCACCTCGCCGAACGGCCGGTGGGAAGGAGCGGCGATGGTGGTCGACACGGTTCGGCCCGGCGAAGTGTTCGTGCCGTTCCACTACGGCCACGGTGCGCAATCGGCCAACCAGCACACCTGGTACGCGCGCGATCCGATCAGCCATCAGCCGCAGCTTAAATCGTCGCCCGTTGCGGTTCGGCGGCTCAGCTTTGGGCAGCCGGAGCCATGGCTATTACGGCGGCTTACGGAATTGAATGGGAATTCCACGGTGCCGTTTGCCGCGCAGGAATTCGGCGGCACCATCAACCGGACGGTTTAATCCCTACGGTGATTGAGGAATGACCTTTTCTCATCGTCATTGCCGGGCTTGACCCGGCAATCCATCTTTATTGAGAGTAAGCTTTCTCGATGGATGCGCGGCTCGAGCCCGCACATGACGAGTGGAACGAAACAGCCGGACGCCTTGCCGGAATTGCAATGGCAAAGACATTCAAAATCGGCGATCACGTCAGTTGGAATTCCGAAGCCGGCCGGGTCAGCGGCCGCATCGTGCGGGTGCATACAAGCGAGGTGAATTACAAAGGTTACGTGCATCACGCGAGCGAAGGCGACCCGCAGTACGAAATCAAAAGCGATAAGACCGAGCACATCGCTCTACACAAAGGCGGAGCATTGCGGCTGCTCCGCCGTTAGCCATGCTTTAAGCACTGGGTTCTCGGCGTCACTTCGGCTTTTCCACCACACGCAACTTGCCGCTGCTGGCGCCGCCGCAAAAGAACGTATCGCTGCCGTTCCACTCGAGGCCGGAGACGGCCATGCCGGGCGGCATGTCGATCTGCTCCAGCACCGCGCCGGATTGCGGATCGATGCGCCGTAATTCGCTCTGCTCGTCCTCCCACGTGCCGTGCCACAGCTCGTGGTCGGCCCAGGTCACGCCGGTGACGAAACGGTTGGACTCGATCGTCCGCAGGATCGCGCCGGTCTTCGGATCGACCTGATGGATCTTCCGCCTGCGATACTGCGCAACCCAGAGCGAACCTTCCGCCCAGGCCATGCCGGAGGCGCCGCCCTCGGGCGTCGGGATCGTCGCAAGCACGCGGCCGGTGTCCGGATCGACCTTCTGAATACGGTCGCCGGAAATCTGGAACAGATGTTCGCCGTCGAAGG
>DASUKT010000277.1:0-7026 GCA_036278575.1 Pseudolabrys sp.
GATCACGCTCGCTTTCGCACAGATCGTGTGGGCGCTGGTGTTTCAATGGGAAGAGCTTACCGGCGGCTCGAACGGCATCATTGGCGTGTGGCCGCCGCCGCCTTTCGATAAAACCGGATTTTATTTTCTGCTGACGCTGGCATTGACGGCGGCCGGCGTCTTGCTGTTGCGCCGCTTTCTTTTTGCGCCATTTGGTTACGCCATGCGGGCCGGCCGCGATTCGCCGCTGCGTGCAGAAGCAATCGGCATCCACGTAAAGCGCGTGCACTGGCTCAGCTTCGCCATAGCCGGCTGCGTGTGCGGCGTAGCTGGCGGGCTGTTTGCCTTTGCCAAAGGCTCCATTTCGCCTGAGACCGTTCACGTTCAGCGCTCGATCGACGGCCTCGTCATGGTGCTGCTCGGCGGCATCCAGACGCTGACGGGACCGATCGTCGGCGCGTCATTGTTCGCCACGCTGCAAGACACGGTGATGCGTCAGACGGAATACTGGCGCGCGCTGCTTGGCGGCATCATCCTGTTTCTGGTGCTGGCATTTCCCGGCGGCATCGTCGGTGCGTTCGCGCGGCTGTTTGACAAGCGCTCCACCGTGCCATGAGCGATCTTTCGATCCGCACATTGTCGAAAGCTTTCGGCGGCGTGCACGCCGTCCGCGAGGTCAGCTTCGACATCGAACGCGGCGAATTCCTCGCCATGATCGGTCCGAATGGCGCGGGCAAGTCGACGTGCTTCAACATGATCAACGGGCAGCTCGCGCCCGACTCCGGCGAGATATGGTTTGAGGACCGCAACATCGCCGGACTGAAGCCGCGCGACATTTGGCGCCTCGGCATCGGCCGCACGTTTCAGGTGGCCGCAACCTTTCATTCGATGACCGTCGTCGAAAACGTGCAGATGGCCTTGATCTCGCACGCCGACGAAACCTACGGTTTATGGAGGCCTGCGGCGGCTTTGCATCGCGAGCGCGCGCTCGACCTGTTGCAGCAAGTCGGGATGCGCGAAGCCGCCGACAAGCCAAGCCGCGTGCTCGCCTATGGCGACGTCAAGCGGGTCGAGCTGGCGATTGCGCTCGCGAACGAGCCGCGCCTCCTGCTGATGGACGAGCCAACCGCCGGCATGGCGCCACGCGAGCGCAATGAACTCATCGCGCTGGTCAAGCGGCTCGTGGTGGAGCGCGGCATTTCGGTGCTGTTCACCGAGCACTCGATGGACGTGGTGTTTGCCTTCGCCGACCGCATCATCGTGCTGGCACGCGGGCGGCTGATCGCCGACGGCACGGCGGCGGCCATCCGCGATAACCCGAAGGTGCAGGAAGTCTATTTCGGCACCGGCAAGACGTTCGCCGGAGCGCAACGATGAAATGCATGGCGTCGAACCTTTCTTTTACCCTCCCGCTTGCGGGGAGGGTCGACGCGCGGAGCGGGTCGGGGTGGGGGTGCTTCTTCTGTGCACTCGATCACCCCCACCCCCGACCCCTCCCCACAAGGGGGGAGAAGAAGCGCGCAATGGATGACCGACATCATGCTCAAGATTGAATCGTTGAGCGCGTGGTATGGCGCCGCGCAGATTCTTTACGATCTCAATCTCGAAGTCCGGCGCGGCGAGGTCGTGGCGCTGATGGGCCGGAACGGCGCCGGCAAGTCCACCACCATGAAGGCAATCATGGGCCTGATCGCGCAGCGCAGCGGCACGGTGCACTTCGACGGGCGCGACATTTCCCGCCTCAAGCCGTTCGAGATTGCGCGGCTCGGCCTCGGCTTCACGCCGGAGGATCGTCGCATCTTCGTCGATCTCACGGTGATGGAAAATCTCGACATCGGCCGCCAGCCGCCGCGTCTGTTCGCCGACGGTCAGCCGGCGCCGTCCTGGACGCCCGAAAAGCTGTTCACGCTCTTTCCCAACCTTGCCGAGATGCCAAACCGGCCCGGCGGGCGCATGAGCGGCGGCGAGCAGCAGATGCTCACCGTGGCGCGGACCCTCATGGGCAATCCGCTGCTGGTGCTGCTCGATGAGCCATCCGAAGGCGTCGCGCCGCTGATCGTCGAGCAGATGGCGAACACGATCATCGAGCTGAAGAAAGAAGGATTGTCGATTTTGCTATCCGAGCAGAACATTCATTTTGCGCGTCTCGTATCGGACCGTGTTTATATGCTCGAAAAGGGTCAAATCCGTTGGCATGGGACGATGCCGGAGCTCGCCGCCGATCCTGGTGTCCAGCGTACGTTTCTCGCGGTCTGAAAAACACTTTGCCGCGAGCAGGCGGGGATAGGCCTTTTACTGTCGTTGGAAAGCCGTCATCATTCATGCGGGACAAGCACCCGGGAGGCCGATCGAATGCTGCGCCGTCAAAAATTGGCTGTGTTGCCGGACGGGGAAGAACGATCGGAAGAGACCGGCTATGTGCTCGATCGCCAGATCGGCTTCCTGATGCGCGTTGCCATGCAGCGGCACACCGCAATTTTCACGTCACGCATGATCGAGGGGCTGACGCAAACGCAGTTCGCGGCGCTCTCGAAGCTGTTCGAGGTCGGAGCGTGCTCGCAGAATCACCTTGGCCGGCTCATCTATCTCGATGCGGCCACCATCAAGGGCGTCGTCGACCGTTTGGCCGCACGCCGCTTGCTCACCGTCATGGATGACACAAGCGATCGCCGCCGCCGCGCGGTTGCGCTGACCGATCGCGGACGGCAGGTGATTGCCGCGGCGATGGCGGTTGCAGCCCAGATCACGGCGGAAACGCTGGCGCCCCTGAGCGCCGAAGAGCAACGTGTCGCGGTGAAGTTACTCAAGAAGCTTTGTTGATCCACTGATTGCCTCGATGTGCGTGACGAACCTCCCGCTATTCAACGGGAAGGTCGTGGCGTACTATTTGTCTGACGGGGGAATCGCACGGCAAAAATCATTTCGGGAGGAGTGTGATGGCTGAGCAGCCGGTCGTACAGGTTTCGCGCTTGCTTGATGAGCGCGGCTTAAGTTCCTTCCATATCAATCTGATGATCTGGTCGATCTTGCTGGCGTTGATCGACGGCTATGACATCGCGGCAATCGCCGTTGCTTCGCCCCATCTGGTGCGTGAGTGGCATCTGGCCAATCGAGCGGCGCTCGGTCCCGTCTTGAGCGCAAGCCTCATCGGCATTCTTTTCGGCTCGGCGCTGTTCGGGTGGATCGGCGACCGCTACGGGCGCAAGGCTGCGCTCATCGGCTCGAATTTGCTGTTCGGCATTTTCACGTGGATAGCAGCCTACGCGACCAACCTCGATCAGATGTTCTGGCTGCGCCTGATCGCGGGCCTTGGCATCGGCGGCGTCATTCCGAACGTGGTTGCAATCAACGCCGAGTCCGCGCCGCGCAAGCTGCGTGCAACATTGCCGCTCATCGCAGCCGGTTGCGTGCCTGTAGGCGGCGCATTCCCCGGCATCGTCGCGGACATATGGGGGCCGACGCACGGCTGGCAGATCCTGTTCACGCTCGGCGGCGTTGTGCCGGTCGTGGTTGCCATTGCCGCGATCTTCGCGTTGCCGGAATCGATCAAGTACATGGCGCTGCACGAAAGCCAGCGCGCCCGCATGGTCAAGCTGATCGGCATCGTAAGCCCCGGTTATGCCGTGCCGCCGAATGCGCGTTTCGTGATCGAGGACGAACACCAGTTTCCCGGTTTCAATCCGGTGTATCTGTTCCGCGATGGGCTGGCGCTGATAACGCCGCTGCTTTGGCTCCTTTTTGCGCTGAACTTGATGGGATTCTTTTTCCTGCTCAGCTGGACGCCCACGCTTCTGGTGGCGGCCAAACTGCCGCTGTCGACCGCCGGCCTTGCGATTTCGAGCCTGCAGGTAGGCGGCACGGTCGGCGCTTTGCTGCTGGCCCGCTGGTTCGAGCGGCAGCAGTTCTTTGCAATTTCCATCGTGTTTCTGCTGTGCGTGCCGATTGTCGCGTTGATCGGCTACGCGGGGGTGTCATCGGTTCCGTTTTTGATGATTACGACCTTCTTTGCCGGCTTCTGCGTGCTCGGCGTGCAGACCGGCATCAACGTTGCCGGCGCGCTGGTCTATCCGACGTCGCTGCGCGCGAACGGATCGGGCTGGGAGCTCGGCATCGGCCGCATCGGCTCGATCGTCGGCCCGCTTGTTGGCGCGCTGTTCGTCGGCATGCCAGTGCAGCACCTTTATGTCTGGTCGTCGCTGCCGTTCCTTGCCGGCGCGATCGTTTGCTATGCGATCCATCGGCTGAATACGCAGCGGCTCAAGGAGCGGCCGTATCTCCAGCACGCCGACGTGCCGGCGGAGTAGTTAGAGCGGTATTCGATCACGTTGAATCAGCAACGCCGTCATTGCGAGGAGCCCGATTGGGGCGACGAAGCAATCCAGAATTCACTCGTCGCTCTCCGGATTGCTTCGCTTCGCTCGCAATGACGGGTCAACCCGATCGGACGTTGCTCTACGTCAGCGGTACAGTCAGCGGGTTATACGAGTAGAGCCATTTGTTGCGGTCTTCGCCTTCGTTGCGCCGGGCGAAGCGCGCGCGGATTTCATCGACCGAGCGCAGATGGAATAGTTCGCGATTGTAGGTCGATTGCGCGACGACCTTTGCCGTCCGCTCGACGCGATTGCGTTGGTAGAGATTGAGCGCGGTGGGAATCGACGGCGCCATGTCGAGCGCGCGCATGAGCACCGCGCCGTCTTCGATGGCCATCGCAGCGCCTTGCGCAAGGTAGGGCAGGGTCGAGTGCGCGGAATCGCCGAGCAACGTCACGCGTCCCGTGCTCCATTGCTGCATGGTCGGGCGCGTGTGCATCGACCAGCGATAGCACTGGTCCTGGTCGGCGCTGTCGATGACGTGCTGGATGCTGGAGTGCCAGCCGCGATAGTCGTCCTTCAGCTTCTGCCACGGAAACTTGACCGTCCACGATTCATCCGACACGTCCGGCGTCTCGACGCAGCCGACGAAATTGAGCAGCGAGCCGCCGCGCAGGTAGTAGCAGACGGCATGCAGGCCCGGTCCGACGAACACCGACATAACCTTGTCGAGCGCGTCCTTGCCGAGCCGTTCGGTCGGAACGGTGATCCGCCAGGCCGCATCTCCGGTATAGGTCGCGACGACGTCGCCGATCATCTGCTGGCGCACGGCAGATTTTATGCCGTCGGCGCCGACCAGCAGGTCGCCGCGCGCACTGGTGCCGTCGGCGAAATGCAGCTCCACACCGGTCTCGCTTTCGGCGTAACCGGTCGCCCGCTTGTTAAGGTGGACCACGTCGGGATCGAATTCACGCGCCTTGGCCGCGAGAATTTCATGAAAATCGGCGCGATGCAGTTGGGTGTACGGCGCGCCATGCATGCGCTCGTGCTCTTCCGACAGCGAGAAGCGCTGAATTTCTTCGCCCGTATCGTGCAGCCGGAACACGTAAGCGCCGGGATGCACGCCGGCTTGGCGGATCGCAGGCTCAAGGCCCAGGTCGCGCAGCACATGCATGGCATTGGCGCTGATCTGGATGCCGGCGCCGATTTCACCGAGCTTTGGCGCCTGCTCGTACACTTCGACTTTGTGCCCGGCTTTCATCAGGCACGAGGCGGCAGAAAGGCCGCCGAGTCCTGCCCCGGCAATCAGAACTTTGTACTTCGGCATTTTCTTCTTGTTCCTAGAACGGTTCGTAGTCGCGCAGCGCCGGCATGACCTTTTCGCCGAACAATCGAATGGAGCGCATGAGATCGGCGGCGGGCAAGTCGGAAAAGCTGAACTCGCCGAGGAACGTGTTGAACAGGCCGTGTTCGGCGGCCGCCCGTAATTTCCCGGCCACGGTCTCCGGCGCGCCGATGAATACCAGCTCGTTGCGCATCAGGTAGTCCGGATCGAACAGATTAGCCATGATTTCCGAGGCGCCCGGTTCGCCGCGACCCGTGAAGAACACGGCGTGCTTGCGGGCGCGTTCGGCGAAGGTTTCGCCCGGCTGCGCCGGCTTCATGAAGCCCTCATAGGCGCGGCTCGCACGAAAGAGCGCCGTGCCGATCGCCTTCTCGTCCGTTTCGTCGACGTAGACAACGGTGCAGTAGGCGATGTTCGGCTTGTGCGCCCAGCCGGCTTTTGCCCAATCGGCGAGGAATTTCCTGTAGCGCGGCGCAGCATCGGCGCGCGGGTAGATCAGGAAATAGCCCGGATTGATGCCGTTCTTCGCGCAGAATTCGAGCGTTTGCGGATCGCGGCTCATCATCCACAGCGGCGGGTGAGGGCGCTGAAACGGCTGCACCGCCAGCAGCGCGCTGTCGGTGTTAAATTCCGCGCCGTGAAACGAGAACGGCTGCGCCTCGCCATACGCGGCGCGCAGATAGTCGACGAATTCGAGCGTCGGCGATTTGCGCTGGCCGTAATCGAAGCCGAACGGCTTGAAGTAATCCGGATTGATGCCGGGCACGAGGCCGAGCTCCATGCGACCGCCCAGCATCTGGTCGACGATGGCGATTTCTTCCGCCAGCCGCAACGGGTGATAAAGCGGCACGATGTAGCCCATCGGGCCGACGCGCAGGCGCTTGGTGCGTGCGCCGGCGCCGACCGCGAAAAGACTGGGCGACGAAATCCAGCTTTCATCCGGGCGGAAATGATGCTCGACGCAGAAGGCGTAGTCGAAGCCGAGCTCATCGCACAATTCAAGCTCGCGCCACAGCTCCTCGTAGCGTTCGTGCGGCGTCATGCCGGGCTTTGCCCAGACGTGGCTGAAATGCGCGAATTTCATGCCGTCTCCGAAATGTTCCTTGGCGAAAATGGCCGATGGTTGGCTCAGGTTCTTGTTCGCATGTTGTAAGTGCGGCCGAGCTTTGGCTGGTTCATTGTCTTGGCAACTTCGCGGGCGCAGTCAATAAAAAGCTGCACCACAGGACTGATGGTGCGATTTTTCAGCGTCACGATCCCGACAGGCGTATGTGCGGCCATCTCAACGGGAAGAATTTTAAGCGGAAGATGTTGCGCGCCGAAGCGCAACAACGAGCCCGGAAATACGGCAAGGTAACGCCCGGTCATGAGCAACGCGCAATGCACCTGGAT
>DASUKT010000278.1:0-34426 GCA_036278575.1 Pseudolabrys sp.
CAATGTCGATCATGCGCGCGCTTTTTGTATTATCCGCTCTCACATTTTCTGGATACGCGCTCGCAAATGACTACAACGTGAATTTAGTACGTCCAGACGTGTCGTGGGGCGCGGTGATCTCACCAAAGCGCCTTCCCTACGATCCCAAGCTCGGCATCGTATCCAAAGGCCCGTTCATTATCGATTTGAACCATCGCGAGAATGCGCTGCTCGTTGGCCCGCTTGTCGTTTGGGCGAACGGCTATAAGCCGGATGGCGATCCCAAGACGGCGCTCGGCAAAATCGATCTCACGAACACGACAGTTGAGTTAAACGCCAGCGTTGACGATCCAGAATTAAACGATCCCGCCAATCCACTTTCGCAAGGAAAGGCCGTCTTTTGGTTTCAATCCGACCTGATCCGAAAAACCTCACCGGGCGGCGATTACAAAGTGCCCGCGCGCATTGCGAACTATGCCTTTAGCCGCAACATTCTTCCCGAAGTAAAATCCGGCAAGGACGTTTCAATCGATATGACGCCCGATCTCAATCAATGGACCTGCATGAGCCAGAACCCGCTTGATCTGCGGCCCATGATCGGATCGGCGGCAAAGTACACGTGTGCGCTCGATCATGAGGAGTTTGCGTGGGCGATGGCGCATCCGATCGATATGGGGATTCTTTTATTTTTACCGGGATACCAAGGCGACAAACCGATCAAATGGCTTGATCCGAGAAATCCGGGACGCACGCCGATCATGCAGAAAGCGACATTCTACATGCGCAAGTTCATCATCAAGTGCGATCCTTGCGCGACGACGGCGCAGGCAATCACAAAGTAGATTAGGTCGGATAACTTATCGCAACGATCCCGGAGCCTCCTGCTCCACCGATAAATCCGCTGCCGTTGGAATCTCCCGCTCCGCCGCCGCCGCAACCGGTGTTGGCCGAAGCCGATGTGCCATTGCCGGCTTGAGTACCGTTGCCCGCACATGCGTTGCCGCCGCTGCCACCGGCTACTCCGGTGAAACTGCCGCCGCCGCCGCCGGCCGCGTAAGTCGTTGACGTTCCGGTAATTGATGAGGCCGTTCCCGTTCCGCCATTGCCGCTCGCATTTCCGGTTGCTCCTGCAGAACCAGAACCGCCACCGCCGCCCCCACGGTTAAATGCGCTCGACGATCCGCCGTTATTGCCTTGCCCCGCCGTCCCCGCTCCACCGGTCGCGTTGGTGCCAGAGCCACCGCCGGAGCCACCAGTTACGCCATTTGCTCCAGCGAACCCACCGCCCCCGCCGCCGGTTGCGGTAACGGTCGAGAAAACTGAATTACCGCCGGAGCCGCCGACATTGGTGCCAACCGCGCATTGCGCGCCGCCATTGCCGACCGTGACTGACGTTGATCCCGAAGAAACCGAAAATGAACTGCCCGAGAGAAGACCGCCCGCGCCGCCGCCGCCAGAGGCATTGTTATTTGCAGCAGAGCATCCACCGGCACCACCACCAGCAACAACAAGATAGCTGACGGTTTTGGATGTCGGGCACGTAAGCGTCCCGCTCGCCGTAAAGACGTGAATTGTGTTGCCGCCGACATGCGAGATCGTCCCGCCGGTGCAGTCGGTGCCGACCGCTATTTGCGGAATCGGCGGTGGAAAGAAAAACTGGCTTTGCGCGCTGCCGGTAAGGGCGAGAAAGGCGAGCGCGAAAAATGAGGCAAGATATTTCTTCATTGCAACGCCTTCACCGAATACGTCGCCTTGGTCGCGCCGCGATAGATGAAAATGAAAAACTCGTTGCCGCTCGTGGTCGTCAGCGCGTCGCCGGTATTGCTGCCGACGTTGAAACCGGAAAACGTGATTGCTCCGGCAGAGGCATTATTGGTCACGTCGAGAATGCAGTAACCGGCACTGGATGGAGCGGTAATGGTGAAAGCGCCACCGTTTGTGATCGATTGGATTGGTCGAGAGCCACAATCGATCGTGATGTTGCCAGTCGTCAAAGATTGCGGCGTGACATTCGCACCGCCCGTGATGGTCTGATCCGCCGTATCAAGGCGCGCTGCCTGTGATGGCAGACGGGCAGCATTGAGCGTTCCGCTCGATATATTCGTTGCGTTGGTGGTGTCGGTCGAGCAGGACGCAGAACCATTTGACAGATTACCGCACGCGATAGAGATGTTCGCCGTGCCATCAAACGATTGCCCCGCAATCGTCCGCGCCGTGGCAAGCTTGGTGGCTGTGGCGGCGTTGCCTGTGGTGTTTCCTGCGGTGGTGAGGTTTGTGCCGGAAACGGTGCCTGATGAGGCGATGTTTCCGCCTGCGTTGATCGCGCCGGCTATGCCTGCGCCACCATCCACGCGCAGCGCGCCAGTCGTTGTGGAAGTAGATGCAGTCGTTGACGCGTCATGCCATTGCGAAGGGGAAATACTGCCGATCAAATCGACGCCTGAATTTGCTACGAAGGAAAGTGTTTTATTAGCTGTATTCTGGACACGGACATTGTAATCTTCCGATCCGCTCACTCCTAAATGAAAGTCAATAAATGGCACCGCCGACGCTGAACCGCTGTCGCCAATTTCTATCGAGCCATTCCCCCCTGAATCTGCAATGAGAACGGTATTGTCCCCGAGCATGGCGCTACCGCTAGCGCTGATCGAAGTGAACGTGGCCGCCGCCGGCGTCGTGCCGCCGATAGGCGTATTGTCGATTGTGCCGCCGGTGATGGTGGGGGATGGAATCGTGGTGCCGGTTTGCAGAGTCGTCGGGAGATCGGATGTGACGAGAGAGCGGAAGGTGGGATTGGCGCTTGGTCCCGATGAAGGGCCGGAATAAACCGTATTGGCGGCTTGTGGTGTTACTGTCGGTGCGGAAATCCAGCTTGGTGCTGCCGAGCTTCCGTTCGTGGAAAGAACAAATCCTGCCGTTCCCGGCGCGAGACAATTCCATGCACTTGCGTCACGGAAAACAATCATTCCCTCGGTCGAGCCGCAGACCGAATCCATCCATTGCGTCCACGTGTTCGGCAACGGTTGCGCCGTCGAGCCCGACACATTGGCGAGCACGGTATTGTTTGCCTGTTGCGCGACGCCGACGGTGTTGACGGCCGGAGAAGACCCCTGCGGAAGACACTGAAACGTCGCATCGCAAACGATATCGCCGAACATTCCTCCCAAGGACACGACGCCGCCCGCACCGGTCGTGTTGGCCTTGACCTTGATGATGTAGTTGACGGTCAGTGTGGGAGGATAAGAGACGTGCGGTGCACCGCCTGCCGGATTGACGGTGACGGTTGTGGTCGTGGCCGCAGAATAAGACGGCGTAATACTTCCATTCGGAAAAACGGTTCCACTCCCGCTTTGACCGAAGTTAACGGTACCAGTACCGGCAATGTAGGTGCTGTTCGGCGTAATTGTTGTGGTCGAGGTGGCAACGTTGGGAATATTTGTTGGCAATTCATTGAGCGCGAGAGTTCTCGAAAGAGCGCCGCCTGATGCCGCAGGAGCGCTGCCACCGACAACAATCTGAAACGTCGCCGCCGTCCCGCTTGCCGTTGCCGTTGCGGCCGATGAGAGGACAACAGACGCATTGCTGCTACTGCTGAATGTCACAGGCACATTGCTTTGTGTCGCCGTCGCCGCAGCAGAGAGGGTAATCGTCGTGCCCGCAATGCTCGATATTGTCGTTCCGCCGGGAATACCGGTCGCGGAAATCGCCATGCCGGCAAAAAGACCCGTCGAGCTCGGCACCGTTGCCGATGTGCTGGTGTTCGTCGTCGAGATCGTCGTGAAGATCGATGTGTTGACGGATTGCGCCGTCGTTCCGGCAGGGATGTTCGCCGAAACAATCGTCATGCCGGCGGCAACGCCGGTGTTGACCGGAATAAGCGCGGTCGTGCTGCCGTTCGTCGTATTGATGGTGGTGGCGATTTCGTTCTTGTTGGCCGCCGTTCCGCCCATGGCGTCGGCACCCGATGGCATCACACCGCGAAGATCGGGAACGTTGAAGGTTAGCGCGCCGTCACCATTGCCCCATGGAAAAACAGTTGCCGCGACCGATGCCGACGACGTTGCGTTGTTGCTCACCGTGATTGAGGTCGAACTCGTCACCGCCGTCACCGTCGTTCCGGTCGGAAGGCATGTCGCCTCAACCGGTGCCCCGACGCGGATTTGCGAGGTGTCGGTCCATCCGGACAAAACCGGAGAACTCGCCACGCAGGACACCGATTTCCCTTGAATGGTGATCGCGGTCTCAAGATCAGAGAAATCGATACGGCTTAAAGCCTGCCCGGCCGCAAACTGCCAATTGAGCGGCAGCACAAAGCCGGAATAGGGAATGATGGTGCCGACCGGCGCAGTATCCGTGCCGGTAGCGCCCGACGGCTCGGAGGAGCCGACAGCGGATGTGACGGCATCCCAAACCGTATTGCCTTGGGCATCCTTGACGACCTGACGGTAGTCGCCTTGGCCAAAAATCGTCGCGCGCCCCGCCTGATCGAGTGTGATCGGATTGGGGTTGTTGGAGACCTGCCCCGAATCCTGCCAAGTCGTTTTCTTGTTGGTCGAGCCGGGAACGAAAAAAGTAACCGTACCGCCAGCGAGTGGGTCCCCCGTTGTCCCCAGGAAGGTCTGCTTTGCATTCGGCAAAAGTGTAGCCTGAGCAAAGACCGGCGATACTGTGAGGACATACGCGAGCAAGCCCGCGATGAGCTTTTTCATTTTCAATTTTTCCATCAGTTCAAAAGAAAAGGGGCCACCGAAGTGACCCCTTTCCCGTCTGTGTTGACGCTGCATGCCCAAACCAGGCGCGCCGATCCATCACATGCCGCGACTTGCCCGCCGTGCCAAACTCAACGAGTCCACAATAACGCCTCGAATTTTGCGCTCGTAACCGCCCTGCCAGAGGCGGATTTAATGCGGCTTACCGCCGCAAAATTGATCTTGATATTTTTGATCGAGAGATTCGATCATCGTGCGCAGTTGGCCGATCGCAAACAGCGCAAGATCGACCTTATCGCCGGTCAGCGAATGCTCGATGACATCGCCCGCATCATCGACCTTGATGATGTTAAGATCGAGCGCGTCCGCGACTTTTTCGTAGGCGATCCTGACCATCAGGGTAAGGTTACGCACCGGCTCCTCCATCTCGAAGAAGCCGTGAGCCAGTTTTTCCGAGCACCGAGAGGTGGTAGATTGAGAGGTAGCCCGATCCATGGGTGACTCCGTGGGTGTGGGTTAGGGCCGTCGAGGTGTTACGAGCACCTTGGCGGCCTGACTGTTTTGTGATATCCCAATTAAATGAAAAGGTCAATACGGGATATCCCAAAAAAGCGTGGGCGACCGAAAACAACCGGTCGCGGAGAGGCAGTTTTGGTCCGCCTTCACCCTCCGGAATTATCCGCCTTGGACAAATGGTTGGAAAATCAGGACCCGAAACCATCCCGTCCGGAGGCAATTCGGCGCCTGTTGGACGAGGCCCTTAAAAACCAATAAAGAGAGCGGCCATGAGAGTTTCGATCTTTCTTTTGGTTACAATTTTGCTCGGCGGATGCGCTCAGTACAACGAGCGCCAGCAAGCCGCCGCCGTGCAGGCCCAGTCATCCAACGATGACGCCCGCTGCCGCTCATATGGAACAGAACCCGGATCATCCGGCTATATTCAGTGCCGAATGAATCTCGATCAACTTCATGCGCAGGAGGCCCAGCAACGCAGGGCGATCCTAGGCGCTTACCTTCTGAATCATCGCTAGATGGATGATAGAGATACAGCCGCTAAAATATTTGTCGCGCTCTGGTTTGCGGCAAACATTTACCTTCTGTGGTGGAGCGGTCGCATTCGGCTATGGATGTACCGGCTGCGGTTCGTTTGCCGACTCGTAAGCTGGAAATGGCAACAGCATTTCAGCGGGCGGATTATACGGGATTGCACCCCGAACGAGTTTTTGCAGCGGGCTAGCACTCTCGCGCGGGACCGCAGAATTGATAAGCCGATTGGCGTACCAATTACTCCGCAGGATTGAACCCAGCGCCGCATTCGTTCCGGCCTTTGCAGTCGCGGCTGTCGTAGCGAGCGCCGCAATCTTTGCCGCCAAGATCGGATCGTGAAAGGCTAATCCAGCCTCTACACCGCCAGCGCCGCCCAAGCCCAACAGTTTCATGGCACTCAGTCGACTCGCGGTCCCACTATTGGGCGGCTCTTTCAAAAAGCGCTGACCGACACGCGCAAGGTCGGCAAGCGGTCCGCCGTTTCCGTAAGCCATGCCGCCATACGATTTGCGAACGGCGCTCATAAGCAGCGCGGGGCTGATGTCTCCGGTTGGTGATTTTTCAACCAAGTCCTCGATTGTTTTCATCGCTTTGTATTGCGAATTCGTGCTGGCGAGCTTGTCTTTCAATTCGGGTGATACGGAGCGACCAAGGGCGTCGATGAGCGCTTGCTTCACCTGTCCGGCATAGTATTTGACATTGGCGTCATTCGACTTTGTTGCGCGATCGAGCGGCGAGCCAGTTTTGATCAGGGCTTGATAGGTCTTACCATCGATCGTGCCATCTTTGATTCTGTCGAGGATGTTACCAATCTGATTATGGACGACCGATGTTTCGTTCGGCGCCAGCACGCTTCCGGCATCGTTCGCAATCGATGTTAGCGTCTGATAAAGAGGCGCGTCGGCATTGATTGTGCTCTTTGCTGCAATATCCTCGTATTGGACACCGAGACGCTTTTTCGCTGCGTCCATGACTTCCGGCGTGACCTTGTCGGCATCTTCGCCAATTGCCCCCGCCACGTTGCGGTTGAAGGCGGCTTTTTGTTGCGCCACGTTGCCGGCGTAGCCGGAGAACGGTTTTTCCTTGAGAACGCTGTCCAAAAAATTGACGAACGGACTTTCGGAAATCTGACCGCCGCGGATGGGGATGCCGAAGACATCGCGCGCGGTTTGGGCAAGTTTCGCAGTTGCCGGATCAATCAGCGGCGCACGCGCGCCAGCAACCACCGGTATTGAGCCAGTCCCGACAACGCCCGCCAAGTTGATAAGGCGCCCAAGATTTGAGGTGTCCTCTCCGTTGGCGCCCGGAAAGTTTGCAGATTGCGGGACGGTCGCGCGACCTGACTCAACGTCACCCGGAAGCGTTAGGCCGCTGGCAACTTCACTCGCAACCGTGCGCACAAGGCGCTCCGGCCACGTTTGATAGCGCGGCCCTCCTATGCCGAGCAACTTGTCGGCGACGGAACGGTTGTCCGCCGCTTTTGCTGGCGTCGGCGCGCTTGGCACCTCCGGATCGGGCGCCGACTGCAAGCCGATCGACAGATAATCGGGAGGAGCCGAAGAAGGTGCCGACGGAGTGACAGTAGCGACCGAAGGCGGCGATGCGCCAATAGCCGTCCCGAGATAATCTGGAATCTGATTGTTCATCGCGCTCGCCGGTTTGAAGAATACGTGTTGGCCAATCCGTTGACCCGGACCTTGCGCCCACTTCTGCGGGATGACGCCACCGTTACGCGCGCGCACTACATCCGGGTTCATGAAGTAGGTCGCGCCACCGGTCGGGTCTTTGGTCTTGCCGGAAAATACCTGATCGACGATGTTTCCGACGTTTTTATAAATTGGCGACGTGTCAGGAATGCTTTGCAGTTCTTTCGGCCGCGCGCTCCACGCCTCAAACTGATTTGGAGCAAGAACGATATTGCGCGCGCTTGGACCGCCAAATCCTCCGTCTCTCATTCGATTAAGAATGACGGACGCAACAGCGGCTTGGCCGACTGATGGCTGGTTCCCAGCCTCTCCAATGACCGTGCGAATGACAAGGTCACGGTCGGTCGGAGACAGACTCGCAAGATCATTGTCCGGCATTGGTGGGAGCGCTCGGATTGTCGATCAGACCATTGTCGATTGCCAGCTTGACGGTTGCGTTAAACCGCTGTCGCTGTGCTGGCGTTTTCAGGGTCTTAGCGATGTTCTGTAACTGCTTCTTGTCGTACTGATCGAACATGAATCCACGCGGATCAACGGATGTGGCAAATCGCGCCGCGAATTTTGAATATTGACCTGGCTGAATTTCTTGACGATCCGCCTCAAGGATTTGCGCCTGCTCCATGCGCCGAAGGCCGATAATCGCCTTGGTAAGATCGACGCCGCCAAGATTTGAGATATGCGTGTTGGGGGAGCCGATGAGAGACGTTGCGAGGGCTTGGTCCGTCCCGTGTCCAAACATGCTAGCGCGATTTGCGGCAAGCTGCGTGGCGTATTTAACGGCCTCATCATAGTTTGAAATCTTCGACGGATCGCCGATAACCGTTTTAGCTCCTGGCACCCATCCAAGGTTCGTTTGAACAAAACTCTTGAGATTGTTTATGTCTTGTGTACCGGGGCCGGTTCCTGTTTTTCCGAGCTTTTCAAGATTCTCTTTCAATTGATTCATGGCAAACATATCGGAGCCGAATGTCGCGGCTTTGGCGCGTTCATTTGCCATTTGGGCACCCGATGCGCCGGCGGCCTCCCCAAAACCGGGCGCAACTCCTGTTGCCATTCCGGTCGGTGGCATTCCGCCCGATGATCCACTCCGTTGCCCCGGACCAACTCCGGCCCGCCGAAGAATTGCCTCACCGGTTGAGATTTGCGTTGGCGTGCCGGCGGCCGTCGGGGGACCTGCCTGTCCGGAAAGCGCGCCGGTCCCGCTCGCCAGAATACCTTGCTTTGCGATGTAGGCTTTAAGCGCCTTGGGGTCGTCTCGAAACTGAGCCGCGCCGTCGACAATGCCTTGAATCATTTCGGCGGGAGCATTGGTGTTGCGCGCCGCCGTCACTGCCCAATTATTGACATCGCGCATTGTGGGGCTTGGCAACGACGCCAGAGAGGACACCGTCGATCGTAAATGATTGAGTTGCAAAACCTGCTGATTGAATTGCGCGGTCGAGTTGGCGACGCCCTGTCCGACCGCCTCCGGCGCCAGAAAGCCCCCTTTGGTCGCTACGTCGCGCTGCAATCCGCGCGTATCGAGATTCCCCTCGGGATCGACGTTGTTCCGGTAGGCGTCCGCGATGCCTTGGCGCGCGCCATAGGTCTGCTGAAAAAGTTTGTTCTCGTTTGCCAGCGTCAGTAGTTGCAGGACCTGCAACGGATTCATCGGCGCGGCACCGGCGGCATTTTTGTAAATAGAGGTGTCGACCTCGGCCATCAGCGTGCACCCGGATAATGGGCCATCAGCCCGGCAAAGTGTTGATCATGCGAGTCAGGCGTCCATTCGTCGCCATCTTCTTGCGGCAGATTGGCATTGCGGTGCTGGTTGAGCACCGCAATCTGCGCCTTGGTCGCCGTGCCGTACATCATCTCGACGAATTTCTTTTGCTGTAGCGGATCGTCGGGGAGGTCCTTGATCGCGTTCATGATCTCGGGAAGCGAAAGGACCTTTTCGCCCAACAAATCGCTCGCGGCATCAAGCAGTTTCGGACGGATGTTCGATTTGCCGAGATTGGGATCGGATAGCACGGGTTGCAGCGCGGCCTTGATCGAGCCGAAGCGGTGCATGGCGGCGACCGTTTGCGCATGCGTTGGTGCAGGCGCGGGTTGCTGCTGCGCAGCCAACTGCGGCGCGAGGCGCGCCAGAATGCCGGCAGCGCCAGCGGGTGGCGTTTGCGGCACCTGAGCCGGCGCGGCTTGCGTGAGAGCGGCGAGAGGGTTTGCCATTTAAGAACTCTTGAAAAGGCCGCCGCTATTACCGCTAAGCAACTGATTGAGAATGGCGGCGCTCCCAATCGAGCTCCCGATATTGCCGATCGCATTCCCGGTTGCGACATCGGCCCCCGCCGCGGCGTTACCGGCGCCGATAATGTTCGAGCCGATCTGCTGACCGGTTTGCGTCGCCGCACCGGTAAGTGTCCCGGCCGAGCCAGCGCCCGTGTTGACCGCATTTTGCAGCGTGTTGGCGCCGGTCGTGAATGCGCCTTGCAACGCATTGACCACATTCTGCCAAGTTGTGCCGGCTAAGCCCTCCGCATAATTGGCCGCGCCCTTGACGAGAGCTCCACCCGGACCGGCAAGACCGCGCGCGGCGAGCGCGTTCTGCACCGCCTTTTGCCCGTACTGTTCCTGAAACTGAAAGCCCGGTGTCTGCTCCAGTGTCGAGGTCATATCGGCGCCCGGCGTCGTTAACTTGAGCAGGGTTGCCAGTGGAGAGGATGCGTTGCCCGGATTGATGAAACTCGACAACGTCGGCAGAAGACTTTTCCCGGTATCGATGAAGGGCTGCAGCTCGCCCTTCGCCGTGTTGAACATACTCAGTTGAGCATTGGTCGCTTCGTCGGCGGCGTGCTCCTGCGCCTTGGCCGCCGATTGTGAGCCAATGATCGACGCGCCCGCCGACAGCGCACTGCCGCCGATAATCGCAGCGCCGATCGAGCACAGCCGCGCATCGTGTTCATATCGCCAGTCGCCAGCCAACTTGAACATCATGGGCCGATCCATTTGCAGCAGTAAACGTCAGCGGGCGCAAACCCGAGCGCGTTAAGAACCTTGTCCATGCCGAGCGGATTGTGTGCCTTGAAGCCTGAGTACCAGAGCTTGACGCCGCGCCGTTTCAATTCTTGCTCCACGCGCCGAAAGAGCGGCACCACGTAACCTTTATGGCGGACCTCTTCCTTGACGTAGGCGATGTCCATGGTCGCCGTGAGCGTCGACCTGTAATGAAAGCCGGGCGCGACTTGCGCGATGTAATAGGCGATGATCTCGCCGTCTTTGCGCACCGTCACCAGAAAGAGCCGCCCTTCACGCTCCCGCTTCACATATTCGTCCCATTGTGGATCGAGCGGCATCTTCTCCTTGTGAAGCGCCAATTCCTGCCAATGAGCGCCGATGATGGCGCGAATTTCAGGGATGGCGCGCTCGAAGGACTCAACACTCGCCGTAATCATCCCGGGCGAACATCCACAATCATCACGATCCGGTCGTCTTTCGAGTTGTTCTCGACCGCGTGCTCGGCGCGGTTATCGATCAGCCAGACCTCGCCGGAATTGAAATTCACGGTCTCATCGGCAATGCGAAACAGAGCGCCGGGAAGGCTCTGCAAGGCGATCTGGTAGCGCTTGTAGAACAGCGCCGGTGCACCGGCATCGACGTGCGGTGTAATCTTCTTGCCCGGCGCCAGTTTGGTGATGATGACGCGGCCTAACTGCACCGCCTCAACCGCGCGCAGAAGATCAAACACCAGCGAACGAGCCTGTGGGAGTGCCGCCCATGCCGGATAAGGCACAACGTCGCGATCATTCGCGACATCAGCGGAGTTGGGAGCATTAAACCAAAGCCAGATATCGGACGCCTCCTTATGTGGTGTGCCCGGAAATCTGGTGCGTAGATCGTTGGCGTTCCACAATTCCGGTTGCCGCTGCACCGCATGAAGAAGCGGCAAGACGTTCATCTCGCCGAGCTTGAAGAAATGCTTCATTTGCCCTTCTTCTTGCCGATCGAGGGATACTTGCGATGCACGGCGCGGCGCACCTCTTTCTTTTCGGAAGGCGATCCGTTGGCGCTCACGCGCGAGAGCGCATCCCGTGCATGGGATTTATTTTCGATTGGATACTTTCGCTTTCCCGGCTCGGCAAAATCCTTCTTCGGGAGCGCCTTGCGTGCCTTGGTCGTTAGCTTGGCCACTTGGTTTCCTTTCCTATCGTGAGAACACGGCAAACGCACCGGCCGATCCCGCCGTACCTGCCATCGCGCACGTCATGGCGTGAGCGGCCGCAGCGTTTGCAAAGAACTCGCTCGCCGACGTAAAGGTTTGCAGACTGAATGAATCGGCAGCATCCTCGATCAAACCGGACCATGACGGCGACGGAGATGACGCGCCGCCTGCCGCCGCCACACCGATCGCGACATTGTTGGCACCAATGTTTTTGGTCGCGCTCGGATTGTTGGCGGTTGAGGAGGCCACATCGGTATGGATACCGGTCGTATTGAGCAGCGAATAGAGGTAAATAGCCGCGCGACCGGAAGTGATCGTCGGACCGCTGGCAACTACGTTTCCCGACAGGCCCGTTGGCACCAGAGCCGCACAGATCGCGGCGGCGCGCGATCCCGGGCTTAATCCGCTATTGACAAGGTTTGTCGCGGCGACGCCCCCGATCGAGCAGGCCGAGATCGTCGGACTTCCCCCCGTCTGAAAGCCGAAACAGGCGATCAGGATGCGGCGCGCGTCAGGAGGTCCAAAATTAAACGGCCCTCCGGAGATATTGCCGGTCGTATGACCGAGAAAGGTAACCTCAAGCGCGCTCTTTGCCGCCGGAAACGGCGCGCCGAAACTCATTGCCGCGCCCGGACGATATAGTCGGCCCCCGCCGATCCGCGTCCAAAGATGAATACGATGAACTGGTTTCCCGGCACGGTATCGAGTGGGTCGCCGCCGGGAAAATTGAAGTGAAACCCGGAAAACGTGATCGTGCCCGGCGTTGCGCCGTTGACAATGCGCAACTCGACATCGCCGCTTTCCGCCGTTGCCTGAATGGTGAAGGCGGCAACGTTGTTGGTAACGAGTTGTTTCAGGTTGACCGACGGATCGATGGTGATCGTCGCGCCATTCGCCGGTGTGCCGTTGTCGAACTCTTCTTCGGTAAAGCCGCCGATCAATTCCTGATCGCCGGCAGTCGTTAAAATCGACGCATTGTTGCTCCGCGTGAACAGGCCGAACAGAAGCCGCCACCATTGCAGCGTAATGAGGCCGCCGGGGCCGACCACCGGCTCGGCCTGCGTCGGCATCGACAGCGGAGCGTTATCGACCATTTTCCCAACGGATTACGAGGCCGCGACGCTTGGCCTCAAGATTGAGAGCCTGTTCACTGTCGTATTCGTTCCTTGCGCGCTTCTTGACGGTTGGGGGATGAACAGAAAGGCAGAACTTGCCGTTTTCCTTCCATGCGTAAGCTTGTCGCCCCGTCATGACTCGGCCTTCTCGACATCGATATAGACGCCATTCAGGGCCGTTTTCATGTTTTCGGACCAGAACAGTTCATAGACGCGGTCGCGTGCCATGCCGAGCCGCTGGAACTGTGGGCTGATCAGATACTCGCCGATCTTGCCCATGCTCTGCATGATCGGATCGCTCCACGTCTGGCCCCGATCATCGGAATAGCGCAAATTCAATTGCGGATCGGCGTCGTTATCCGTGATCGTGCCGCACTGCATGTCGGCAGTAAGCGCCCAATGCGTGATGCGATCCATCTCGTTGAGGACGTGCGGGAAGCCGCGGCGGAAGATGATCGGGGAGCCATTATCCGTAAAGGTCTCCGTATCGATCTCATAGAGAAGGCCCGTTTCCCAGTCCTGCCCGATCACGCGGTCATAGGCGTGGGCATAAAATGGACAGCGATCACGATGCTCGATGCCGTTGTTATCGGCCCATGTGAGTTCGTGCCACTGCTCGGTGGCAAGATCATAGGCCCATGTCTTGTCGGCGGTCGGAAACGACAGGAGGTAAAACAAATGCCCGTCGACCTGGTAGGACCCGGCGACAGCATCGGTCAAATCGGGATATTTCTGAAATTCCTGCTCGATCGCGTGCGTCGAGATTCGTTTCGCGACATAGCCATCCGATTTGACAACGATGCCTTGGCCTTTCAAATCCTGCGCCAACCAGAAGAGCGACACATCGATCGACATCATTGAATAGGTCGCGATACATCCGTAGGGCACGAAGGTCGAGGCAATCGCCTCAAACGGAAAATCAGGCGCTCCGGACAAATACCATGGTTCGGTGGTGAGATCGCCGATGAGCCACACCTCACGCTGGCGCACGCCGAGCGTCTTGATGTTGTCGGCGTAGGAGGATTTGGAGGCGGTATCGAGCGCGTTGAAGTTCACGCTGTTGGGGAGGGAAATGTACCAGAACGGCGTTCCCGGTGCATTGAAGAGGAAGAAGCTTTGCAGGTAGTCGACGCGGTTTGAGCCGACGAACAATCCGGTCGGATCGACGATCTGCGCAAAAGCCCGCGTCGACATGGTGATGACCCAGCCGTTAGCGGTGCCGTTCACCACCACGATCTGATCGCCGACATCTTCGCCATTGTCGGCCATGGAGACGATCGATGTGCCTTTGCCGATATTGCCGATGGCGGCGAAATTGAAGGCATCGTTCACAAAATAAATCGTGTCGTCGACCGTCGCGTACAAGTCGCCGTTGGTGGCGCGGTAAAGACCGCGCCCGTTGCCGAGTTTCGGCGGGATGGCCAAAAGCTTTTTGCCCGGCCGCTGGTAGTGCGTGACCGGGACCGGAGGCCTGGTGTTTTGCGGGTTGATCTCGGGAAAGAGATTCTTGCAGACCTGCGCGTTCGCGATGATCGAACGCGCCTGATATGCCCCCGAGGTAAGCGGGATCAGCATTACGCCGACTTGATCGCCGCCCACGCACCATCGACAACGCAAAAGAACCGGGCACTCACGCCGGTCCCGAGTGCATACGCGGTCGCCGTCGCTGCGCCGTTGATGGTATCTGTGCCGCGGCCATAAATGTCGAGCGTATTGGCGCCGGCGTTGTAAATGCAGAACTCGGTCCCGGCCTTGGCCTGCGGCGCGAGCACGCTGTCGGCCGCGCTCGCAACAGTCGTGACCTCGATAAAGGATACCGCCGCCGGCAACTGAAACGCGGCCGCCTTGGTGCCGCCAGCGGCCGCCGTGATGTTGCTTTGCGCACTGCGGTTTTGCCCATTGGCCAAACCACGAAGCCAAAGGCCGTCTTGAAGGGCTTGTCGTGAATTCTTGGGAGGCGCTGTACCGACGGTCATTGGTCACTCCTGTTAAGTTGGTCGCGGTCGTCAGCCGTCGAGAATTCCGGCCAACACGTTGGTCGGAAAAATCGACATCGGTTTTTAGGAGAAAGCGATCAGCCGTTGCCGAACTGGTCACTCAAAATATTGTAACCGGAGCTCTGAATGATGAGCGGGCGCGGCATCACGAGCTCGGGGATTTGGATATTCGATTGCTTGACGATGTCGAGCGTAGCGCGCGCCAGCGCGTTCAATTCAGGATCGGGCGTCGTCCCCTTGCCGTAACCTTGGCGCAAGCGCCGCGCCAGATTGAATTTCATCGCAGAGATGTAGTGATCCGGCAGCGCCGACATATCGGTGACGAGCGTGATCACCGGAATGACGTTTTTCAGGATGATGTGCGTCTCGTAAATGTTCGCCTGCGGCCACGGGTAGATGAAGTAGTTGGCGAGCGGCCATGCCGAGTCGAGGAAGCCGTAGAGCGGAAACGATGTCAGCGATTTAAGCGAAAGCCGCGAATATTCCTCGCGCGAGGGAATGATCTCAATTGGCGTGTCGACGTTTAGTCCCGCGCTCACGAGTTGGCGCAAATAGGACGCCTCGATGCGGTCGGGCCTGCGGCTCACATTGAAGTTGCCGCCGGGGCCGACCGTGTAAGGCGTCGCCTGCCCCGTCGAGACAAAGGCGAGATCGAGTTCATTCCAGACGAGCCAGCGCTGCGTATTCCATTCCGCGAGCATGTTGTTGAGGTCGGCGAGCGCATCGTTGTTTTCTTCCGCCGTTGCCACACGGCCGACGCCGAGGATGCCGGCCTTTTTCAAAGCCTGATTGACGATGTCGGCGCCGGTGGTCATGGGATTATTTCAGGTCGGCCGGAAGCTTGGTGGGCGCGGCGGCGCGCGGTCGCTCGGGCTGCTTGGTATCGGCCTTGGCGGCTGCATTCGCGGCAGGGGCCGGATTGGCCTCGATCTCGACGGTCTTGGCGGTCTCTGCGAGAGGTGCGCCGGTCGCAATCGCTTCCTCTTGTGCCGAATTGACGATCACATACTGCCCGTTTTTCTTGATCGGCTTGCCGTTCTCGCCAAGTACCATCTTCGGGTATTCCCGAAACTCGTAGGGTGGGAAGTTATTCGGGTCGGTCTGCTTGGTTCGCGGCATGTTGTCGCGAATGTCTCGAACTTGCATTCAGAATTCCTTTCTATGCTTGAGCAAGTATTCAGAGAGGGCCTTGACCATCTCTTGCGATTCTTCAATTCGCCCTATGACTGAATTACATCTAAAGCAGAGAAGCGAGCGAACCTTCTTGGTGCGGTGGCAGTGATCGACGGACAGCCGGCGAATGCCGCCGGTCTTAGCGTCAAATGATGTCTCCGATTTCTTACAGATGGCGCAGACGCCATTCTGCGCTGCGAGCATTGCGTTATATTGTTCTAAATTGATTCCGTATCTGCGGCGTAGCCACCGATCTTCTTCGTAGAGCGGGAAGTTCTTTCTCCTTGAGACCCATTTGCGCGCCCAGAATTGCTTACGCGTCTCACCAGGCGCTCGCCTTAGTTTCTCAACCCATTTGAAATTATTCGGACCGTAGGGCGCGTCATGCAGCCGAACCAAAAACCAATTTGGTCCCGGCTTGTGACCGATCCCCTCTACGAACCTCCAAAAATCTTCCCACTCGTCACAAAGCGCCCCCGCCTGCTTTCTCTCAAACCAAAGCGCGTAATAGGGATGTTTTCTCTTGCCGAGGCCGGAGACCTTGTAGAAGCGCCCATACTTTTGTTGTCTTTGGTAATGTGTCGGACAAAGACCCTTTATGTGCGCTGCGTTTTTGCAGTCATCGACTGAGCACTTTCCTTTGTCGATCCCGCGAATTTTTTCGTAACGGCCGTATTTGCGCATGCGCACCCAGTGCTGACGGCAAGCGCCCAGTGCGTAATGCGGCCTCTCGCACCCTTCGACACAGCACTTTTTCATCGCATACCCCCATCAAGGTCATCGGATTTTATTCCGCTCCTTAATGGGGATATACATTAGATATGTCAAGCCGTCAGACAACGTCTGGTATCACGCAGGCCCACTCGGGACGGATGGTCAAACTGCCGAACAACACGTCAAGACGCGTGATCTCCTGGTCGGTGCCGATCATGTAGTCGGTGATCGCCCGCATCGAGACGTTGTCGTACTTGTGGCGGGCGACAACCTTATTGGCCGGCAGCGGAAGATCGCCGGTCGCCATCGTGATCGCCTGCGGCGAATAGCGCATATTCTTACGATAGGTGACGCTCGCCCCAATAACCGGCGTGACTGCCGCGTTATTGGCGGGCGAAACGTCGACCGTCTGGTATTGCACCGCGTTCCCGTTCACCGCCGGGATAATCGAGGGATAGAGCGAGATTTGCGTAGCGCCGTTGGCAACGGCCACGGTCACAACGAACTGGCGCAACTCGCCGGTCGTCTGCTTGGTGACGCGGTTGACAGCGTTGACGCCGGCGATGGTGAAGATATCGCCGACGGTGAGCGTGCCCGTGATCGCGTTGATGGTGAGAAGAGGCCCGGTCTGGCCCGCACCGTTGACCGTCGCGCCCGTAGACGTGCCGGTCGTGTGCTTAATCACGGTCTGGTCGGAGTACCACGTCGCGCCGAGCGCCTTGTACATGACGCCTTCATAGTACTGATCGGAGATCGCGGAGGCCGGATTGAGAAGGCCGGCAAGCGATGTCACGACGCGCGCTTCCGTGCGCGGATCGTTGATGACCTTCTGTTGCGCCGGCGGCGTCGAGTTGATCGAGAGCGTCGCCTTCGCGTCCAGATAGGTGCCATCGTTCGGCGTCAGCAGATTGCCGTTGGCGTCAAGATTTGCCGCCATGTTGCAGATCGCTTCCGCGTTGCTGTTCATGATGGTCGTGGCCACGGCGCCGGCCAGGTTATTCATCATGGGCAGCATGATGCGCTCGCTGAAATCGTCCAGCGAGAGATAGAGGTCCGCGGTGGAGAACGACACGTCGACGCCGTCCTGCGTCGCCATCGTGAGCACCGTCTGCTGCTCGGCGGTGTCCTGCACAGACACAGCGGGGCCGGTGCGCGTGGTGTAGTCGTTCGGCAGACGAATGCGCAGTTGCGAGCCAATTTTTTCGCCCTGCTTGCCGAAATCCTTGTCGTATTGACGATCGAGATTCTTGATGAACGCATTGGAGTTGACGAAAAGCTCGATCGCCTCACGCGTGATCATCGATATGGTGAGTAATTGGTTCGCCATGGGGAATCATTCCCGTGCTAAAGGGTGGTGAAAGCCTTTCCCGCTTTCGGTTCTGGTCGCGGCGCGCGTAGCCGCGAGTGGATTTGAGACGCGCAAGCACGGGATTTCGCCCCGGAGCGATTGGCCTATGACTCATCCGGCCAACAGCGGACGCATGGCGGTTAAAGGCCGCCGAACCCTCGCAACGGTCTTGTCAGACCGCGCGGCACATGAAAATCAAACTAAGCCCCCATGCGCTCCTTGCGCCGGGCCGCGCGCTGCTCGGCGCGCTTTTTGTACCAAGCCTCGTCATCCATCTTGTCGTTTAATTCGGCGGATGGCGTGACGCGCGAGTTGACCGGATCGGTGGGCTCGGGCGCCGCGGACGGCTTCGGCTTCGGCGCTTCCTTGAGGGACAATTTCACAAACTCCGTATGCTGCCGATATTTCGGCAATTCCATGATGCGCTGATACTCGCCCGGATTCTTGCCGAGTTCGTACAGGACTTTCTCCGGCGCATCGGTGGCCATGATGGCCTGCATCGTATCCATCTCGACGGTGCCGAGCGTGGCAAGGTTGTCGAGCGCCTTGCCCCACTCCTTGCCGTAGTTTTTCTCGCCCGCCGAATTGATGGTGACGAGGTTTTCGTTATAGCGCTCGGTGTCGCGAAGCTTTTGCGCTTCGGCTTTGATGCGCTCTTCGGGGATTGTCTGCGGTGTCGGGCGCTCGACCGAAGCGGGCTTTTCTCCCTCGGCTTTTGTACCACCGCGTTGCGCGAGGACTTCGAGATCGGCATTCGCCTTGCGAAGCTGCTCGATCTCGCGCTCGCGCTCTTCGAGCCTGCGTTCCTTGTCCTTGATTTGCGCGTGCTTGCGCTTCAATTCCTTGTCGCGCCAGTCGGGCTGTGGCTCGGCCTCTTCCTTGGTGCCTTCCGCCTCCGCGGCTGCGCCCTTTTCCTTTTCGCCTTCCGCTCCAGTTCCCTCGCCTTCACCGCCCTGCGGCGTCTCCGGCGTTTCGCCCTCGCCCGCAACAGGCGTGTCTTGATTGACAACTTCCTCGTTCTCTTCACCAGCCATTCAATGCTCCTCTTGGCACGGGATTAAGACAGCGGCCCGGACCGCTTTTAATGGTTTGCAGGTGCGCTCAGATTATCCAGCATCCCTGATACTTGCCCTTGTATTTCAGGCGAGTGCTTCGCGAACCAATTCCGCACTGCCTGATCGTCAATTTCTCCTGCGGCGCGCCGATAGATCATACTGTCAATGAACATCTTTCCGGTCGGCTCGATCCCGGTTGTGTCTCGAAAATTGTCTGCGCTGCGTTGTGTTAAATCGTCGAACGCGTTTTGTGCTTTCGCCAATTCTTGCGGATTGCTGACCGCCTGAATCTGCTTTGCGAGTTGCTGCGCTTCATCATCCAGACCGTGCCACGTTGAGTAGGCCCATTTTTGTCCGAGCGCGGCTTTTGCGTTGGCGAATTTCGTTGCGGCAGAACTTACGCGATCAGGAATACTGACTCCCTGATCGCGGAGATACGAAAGTAGATCATCAAATCCGCTGTCGCCTGGTGCGACGCTAAAATCGGAACCATACCGATCGGCGTGTTGCGAAATGCGCGCCTTTACGGTGTCTCCCGCTGGCGTGTCCACATAAAAATATTCAGACGGACTAACTCGGCTCGTGTCTCGTTGATAGCTTACGCCTGCCTGATCCAGCAATTTTTGGAGTCTTGTCGTTGTCCGCGCGACTTGCGAGCGCGTCTGTGGAACAAAGCCGGCACCGAGTGCGCCAGAAGGCGCGCTTCCGTATGTGCCGCCCATAACCATGCCGGCCAGATCGAGAACGCGACCGAGATTGTCGGTATTCTCTCCTCCCGGCATCGCTGCGCTCTGCGGAACGGCTGCGCGGCCAGAATAGACATCGCCGGGAAGCTTCACTGCATCAAAAAAATCATGCGCTAGCCGAACCGGCCACGTTTGCTCGGCAATCGAGAGAAGTTTTTGCAGATTTGGCGACACATTCGTACTACTTGCAAACCGCCTTGACCTGCGTCTTGGCGAGTTTCTTGACGTGCTTCATGAGCGCCTTGTCGCGCTTGCATTCCTCAGCGCGCGTGATGGTGCGCAGCGCCTCCTCGGCGCGGTAGCGCATATCGGCATCGATCTGCGCTTGCGATGGTTTCGGCGCCGCCGGCACGGCGACAAGCTTGGCGAGTTTGTTAGCCATCGGCTCTCATCCCCACCTGGAAAAGGCTCCTTGCGGATTTGTTCTGCTCAGCCGCGAACTGTTTCTGCCGGTCTTCAATGAGCGCGTCGAAAATCCGCTCTTTCATCGCTGGAGAAATTTTCGAATCCGGTTGACCGAGCATCAACGCCAGCATCTTTCTCGCCATCTCGACGTGATGCAGCCAGCCGGGGCGATACATCTTGATCGAGCCATCGGGCTGTACCCATTGGCCGCGCATGTAATGCTTGAATGTCGGGAAGGCCGTGCGGAATTTGGGCGTGCGGTTCTGTTCGTAAAAGTTGCCGGCGAGTTCCTTGGCGAGCGAGCGCACGGTGCGTTCCATCAGCGGCGCTTCTTTGCCCGCTCTTTGCGGTCGCGCTTCTGTGCCTCGCGCTTTTCGCTGTAGGCGATGGCCACGGCCTGCTTGACCGGTTTGCCTTCCTTCACTTCCTTGCGCACGTTCGACTTGAACGCGGCCTTGGACTTGCTTTTCTTCAACGGCATTTGACTTTCCTCACTGTGGATTTTGCCATTGAGCGTCAGCGCCTTTAACGGCGCCTTCAAATGGCGGGATTGCATTGCCTTCAACTAATGGGCTTGAACCGTCATTGTCCTGAGGGTCGGGCGAAATTTAGGGAGACTTGCTAGTCGCGATTGCGGCGGTGGTTCGCGCTCAGTCCTGCCGCCTTGGGAGCCATTCTGCGCCTGAGCCGAATGGCTTCCTCCACTGCCCGATTACCGTAGGGTCGTGAAAAATATACTCGCCGTAATCCTCGCCATGCTCAATTCTATTCCCGCCGATGAGGGCAACATGCTCTCCGTGATAGAATGGTCCTGGCTCATTTCCATATCCGGCATTTTTCAACGCACGCTCGATATCTTGCTCGGAGCGAATGCCAATCGCTGATGGCCCCGAAAGAAATTCCTGAGTAGGCTTCCCGTTTATCCAAACCCTACTAGGCTGAATATTGTTCGGGTCTATGGGGTCTTGCGTTACTCGCAGCCCATAATATTCATGCTCGCCATTAGCGATAACGTTAGAAACCTCGTTCCTAATCTTGTTAGCGTCATCCGCCATCGCTCCACCCAGATATTCAGACCGTCCGAAACCAGAACGTAGCGCGTTTGCCTCCGCCGGTACAGCGCCAGCCCCTAGCGTCACCATGCCCGCCAAGTCCGCCGCGCGGTTGATAACCTCCTGGTTTGTGTATCCATCAAGTCCCGTCACTGGCACTCGGCCCGAATACACATCGCCGGGCAATTCCGCCGCGTTGATCAAGGTTCGTGCAAGACGGGCGGGCCACGTCTGCAACAGCTTGTCTACAAACGGATCATGATCGACCGGTACTGTGTACGGCTGATCGGGTGGACCCGAAAACGGGTCATGATCAACTGGGACGAACGTCGGCATCAGTGCATGACCATAAGATATTTGCCCTCCCTGGCGGGATCGGGCATGTACCAATTTCCGTCCGGAGCTTTTTGCGCGCCTTCAAACGGCGGGATGTCGTTGCCTTCGACGAGCGGCCCCGTCGGCTCGTCTGGCGCCGTATCGCCCTTCGGAATGCCGTCGAGCGTGAACCGCTGCATCTGCTGCATGGTTTGCAGCATGGTCATCTGCAACTCACGCAACTCGATGCCGAGCTTTTTCAGATCGACCACCGAGTTGGTTTCTGCTGTGAGGCGCTTGCTCTCGGCATCATAGCGGCGGATTGCATTTTCATCGTCGCGGGCCTTGAGCTCGAGGTTCTTCTCGGCCAATTTCTGGATGAGTTCGCCGACCTGGCCTTGCGCCGCCGTAAGCGCCTGCTGCATCTGCGCCATCTGCGGGGTCGGTCCACCGTCTTCCAAGAGATAGGGCGCGTTCGCCTGAATCTTGCGCCGCAAGCGCTCGGCGATCTTATCGGCCAGCGGAAAGTCGGCGGAACGAAACATCAAGTCGCCGATCTCATCGATCAGCGCCGGCGCGCCGGTGACGATCTGCACAAACGCGTTCCACGCCTCTTGCCGCTGTGTCGCATAAGCGGGGCCAACGTCGCTCTCGACCTCGTACTTGCCAACGTTCGGGTTGAACAGGACGTTGATGACCTCTCCTTCCTGCTTTTGCAGGATGGCTTGCTCAAGCGCCGGATCCACGGTCACCTTGCTTTGCGTTCCATCCTTTCCAAGAATTTGAATGACGCGCTTGGTGTCGTAGATGTGCGGGACAAGATCGATGATGATCTTTCCGGTATAGCGGATCGCCATCGCGAGGTTGTTGACGAAGAGATAGGTCGCCGTGTCCGCCTGCCGCTGCCGCTCGGCAATCGCTTTGCCGGAGCGCTCGTTCGAGGGTTGCCCCATCTGCGCCGGATATTGGCCCGACACCATTTCCAGTTCGGACGCCGCGATCTTCATGCCCTCAAGAAAGACGGAAGCCGCATTCGGCGGATCGACGCGGCGCGGCAAAGCCTCGGCCGGGATCGCAACGCCATCGCTATCGATGTGGCGGAACGTCAGATAGGCCGCGTTGTTGCGGTTGGCGTTATTCCACGCGACCTCGTTACCCTCGAAAGCGGCGGCGGCCCCGGTAAACGGCGTCTTGGTCTGCAAGGCGCCGAACTCGACCGAGGCCGAGCTATTGTAGTTGTACATCCGCTGCGGGTCTTTAAGACCGCGCACGAAGCCCTTGCGCTCAAGCGCCCCGTCGATCACCCGCTCGATACCGACCACGCGCACCAGCGGGATATACTGGCCCTTCAACTCGCGGCGATCGATGATCTTGTTGCCGGCGATCTTGTACCATTCGAGATTCTTGACGACGATCTTGCGCTTCTTGAACTTGCCAGGAACGAGAAGTTTCTCAAATCCGGCTGGCGCTTTCGACTTGCGAAACGTCGATTGGTTGCCCTGCTCGTCCTCGACCCAATAGAGTTCGTCGAGCGTTTCGACGAGGCGGTAGTACTCCGCGATGCGGATGTAATCCTGCTTGATCCAGTTCTCGATATCGCTTTCAGACAGCCCCGTGGTCGAGCCTAGAGTGGCGAGATCGATGTTCGGATAGGTGCGCTTGAATTCCTCTTCCGGCAACTCATCAAACACAAAACCAAAGCGCGCGTCGGAGCCGTCCTTTTTCTTGATGTCGGGGTCGAGATAGACGTTGAGATGATTCTTGACCGGCTCGATGCGAAGTTCCTGATCGAAACTGTCGTCATCCGGATAAACTTGAGCCACACGCCACCAGCCGATGCCCCCTTCCACCTGGCTGTCGGTGGCATCGTCGTAAATATCCTGCGCGCCGGACTTGTATTCGATATCGCGGACAAGGCCCTCGTAAATCTGCGCCGAGGTGAACGAGGACTCGTTTCCCGTTGGCTTGATCGCGACGCTCGGCTTGTTCTGCCGGGCATCGTTCGTGATCATCGCCACATGGCGCATCGTCTTGTTGATCGTGAGCGCCGGGCGCTTATTGGCCTCACGGTCGCGCCGCAGATCGTCGGGCCACTGCCATCCATTGTCGGAATCGGCATTGGCAAACTTGACATCCATCACGTAGAGACGGCGGAATTCGCTTTCCCATTCCTGACAGCGCTTGAAGCGGTCTTTGGCCTCGCGCAAAATCTTGTCGTCGCCGGAGTCGAGATCATCGTCCTCAGCGCGGGAACGGGAGCGGCGCGCCATCAGTCACGATGTCCGCTTAATAGCGCCGTCGCCGCAGGCAAGACAGCTAACGAGAAAATAGGAAGGCCGACCAGAAACAGAGATGCAAATGACGAAAAGGCAAATGGTGGAATGACGGCAAAGAAGATCATTTTATCCCATCCATGATTGCGCGCTCGGCGCGATAAATGCGGGCTCGACGATGCGCGCTGCCGCCTTCTCCTCGCGCGTGCCCTCGCGCAGCCAGACCGGGTAGTAGGTGAAGGCGTCGGCGGGATCGCTGTCCTCGTGGTCCGGTTGCGACGACACTTGCCCGCGATCGTTCGTCTTGTAGCGAAAGCGCGCCAACTTGCTGACGCCGTCAGAACATGCACCCTCCGCGATGTTAATGCGGGGAAAGAGCGCGCGCGTCGCGTTGATGCGATTGACTTTGGACACCAGCGGCACGATGCGGACCTTGTCGCCGTAAACGGCGCGGACCTGCTTCTCGATGGTATTGCCGAGCGCGTGGCCTCGCGCTGCCTGATGCGCTTGGGCGGCGTCATGCGGCAGCAGGATCATTTTCACTTTCAGTTTCCGCCGCTCGATCTCGTCGAGATAGTGATCGATGCCGAAACCGGTGTTGTCGTAATAGGCCACCGCGTTGTGCTCGGTGCCGAGTTGCTGCCATGCCCACCATGCGCAAACGTCATGATCGCCGAGATCAAAACTGAAAATGCAGGGCCGCGTCGGATCGATCTTGATGTGGGGCGAGAGGCGCCCTTCCTTGATCGCCGTCTCCAACTCGCGAGCAAAGATCGCGCCTTTGAGGGCTTTGCGGGTTTTACCTTCCCAGATCGTTCGGTAGTTATCCGGGTCTTTGATCACCATTTCGTCTTTCTGCCGGCGAAGCAGGGAGGGAAAGAACGGATTGTCGTTCCAGTTCATCTCGACCGACACACAATCGGTCGGCGGATCGAGAACAAAACGCTTGTAGGTCTCGTCGGTTTCAAGTTCAGGATTGAACTCGACCCAGATTTCCGAACCCTGATCGAATGGACCATAAGGCGGATCACGCCGCACGGTCGGTAGAACAACATCCCACGAATTAGCCGAGACCATCGCGGCTTCAAAAACCGCAAATATGTCGATCGCCTCCATTGACTTGATCGAGGCGACGTTGTTGCGGATACCGACGAAGGCGAACTTGGTGCCGTTCACGCCCTCGATCTCATTTTCCTTGATGCGGTAGAAATCGCCGTAGCCCAACTCGGCGATCTGATCGGCAATGAGCTTATGCACCGACTCCTTGATCGAATGCTGTATCTCGCGGGCGCAGACGATGAACAATTTGCGGCGCCTGCCGAGAATGATCAGTGCGCGGGCAAACGACCATGATTTAGATGAGCCGCGTCCGCCGTAGAGACACTTGAAGCGGTGCGGCTCGAACAGGAACGCTGTCTTGGCCGGGAAGTTTACGCGCAGAGTCATCGCCAGAGGATTGTGATGTCTGCCGCTGCGCTTCCGGCCGTCGTTACACAGATTCCTGTTGCGGCGCTGATGCCGAAGGTGAGCGATGAAACGGCGGTGGTTGAAAATGTTCCGATCTTCGATCCCGTGCACGTCGTGTTGTCGAACACGGTTGCCGTGCTTGTCGTGCCCGCAGTGTTGACCACAATGCCAAGAAACGTTCCCGGCGCGGCCTTGATAACCGTGCTCGCGTTGGTCGTGATGTTGGTATAGGAGGAACCGGTCGCAAACATCGGCACCGGATAGGTTGACGAGATAACCTCGCAACTATTGCCTTTGCCGGTCGGCACGCATTGCTTGACGGTTTGTTGCGCCGAGGCCAGCGCGGGCAGCGCGGCAAGAAAGGCGAGCGCGAGGAAAATCCGTTTCATTTTGTCTGCTCCTTCTTGCCGATCGGCGTATCTTTCAAATGCTCGCCCGGCGTCACGTCCACGATCTGCTGAAAATTGATGCGATAGTTCGGCCGCCCGTCGGGCAAGAAACCCTCAAGGTGGATGTGCGTCATCACGATCTTGACGCGGATCACGCTGCCGTCCTCAAGCCGATAAGTGGCCCACGGCTCGGCCTCGGCAACGTAGTGCAGCGATTCCGGCATCACGATCTCCACATGAAAAACCGGCGGCTTGAAATAAGCCGCCGGCATAGTTGCTCGGGAGGAACGCTATCGGATGCGATACCACGTCGTATTGGACGCTTGGTATTCATAGGCCACGCTCGACAACACCGCCGCCGCCGCGTTGTTGGTCTGCACGCCAAGCGATGCCGGCGCGGCGCCCTGCACAATCGATTGCCCGCTCGCGGCGTTGATGGCCGTGATCGTCAACACGCCGGAACCGGCGTTGGCGATGGTCACCACCTGATTGTTCATCGGTGCCGAGGGAAGCGTGATCGACGCAATCGTCGCCGTCGACTGGTTTGACACCAGCGTCGAGATGCCGTTCGCGATCGTGACGCTCGTGTTCGATGTGACAACCTGGATGGCGCCGGTCGCAAACAGCGATGCCGGGACCTTCACGGTCTGCGGAGGCTGGCCTTGCGCATAGGCGGTATCGGCCGGCACAAATTCCGTGCCGGTCAATGCCGAGGGACCGGCAGGAACGGTGTTGTTGCAGACGCCCGACGTACCGGGAACACCGGCAACGCTCGTGCTGCCGCAATAAGCCGCGCCACCGACGATCGGCAGATCGGGCCACAAGCCAGCGGCAAGGACCGGCGTGGCGATGAGAGCCAGCACGCCCAGCGCTGCGATCAGTTTCCGTTTCATTGCAACATCTCCATGTTCGAGTTTAAGCGCTGCCGCGAAAGCGCAATGGCTCGCGGGTCGTCCTCACCGGCGCGGACAAGCGCGCCTTGGAGCTCTCACGAAAAAGGTGCGTGCGGTGATCGCCTTGAACGCAACATGTTACCCGGCTTTGCGCCGACCTCTCCGCTAACGCAGGCGATCTTTCTGAAAGCCGACCCGCACGCGAGGCCGACCAAGGATGAGCGGAGAGGTTAAGTTGTTGCGGGCTTTCCGATACGCCCGATCGTGTGATTGAATTCCATGCGCACTTGCGGATTCGGATACGTCCAAATCTCGCCGCTGTCGCCGAGCGCAACAGTCCAGTGGAGATGCGATTCAATTCCGTAGTCGATCACGAAATGCGCAAGACCCTTTCCGCGCGGTGTTATCATTGGGAGCGGCGGATTGAGTTGGAGGATCATCGCTCGCCGATATAGCAACGCGGTGGATGGGCTTGATTAAATTCAATCAGCGTGCGCGTGATCGACGTGTTTTTCACCGCGAGCGGTCGAATCCAGGAAACCCACCAGATACAATAGCCGTCGTCCATAAATTTCCAGATTTGCCATCGCCAAATGCGCTTGCTGATAATCATTCCTTCGCGCTCACGAAGCAGACTTCGACCTGATGCTCGATCGGCTGTTGCGGATTGCCTTGAAGCGTGGCGGTCGAAAGATCGGGCAGGATTTTCCGCAAAAGTCCAAGCCCCGCCTGCACTTGGCTCGCGTCTAGCTTAACTGTACCGTTCACATGCCCGATCAAACGGTTAATAATTTGGCTGGTCTGGATTTTGCGGCGGGTTTTGACCTCCCATTCCATGTCGAGAGAGCCGCCGCGCACCTTGCGCTTTGGACGATCTGCGCTCATCCCGCAATCCGTTTCCCTATCATCTCCGGCCCCTCATATCGCGGCACCCGTTGCCATTTGTGCGGCTTTCTTGGGCCCCGCGGTAATCCATCAGAACGAAACGCCCTGAAATACCGGCAGACGGTGTCTCTGGCGCATTGCGCAAGCTTGCGCGTCTCATAAATGCTCGTACCGGCAAGATAACCGATCTTTATCGCTGCAATCTGATCCTCGCGCAGTGCCATCGGTTTTTCCTTGCGATCGCGGCGATTGGCCGGAAGCCGGAGCATGACATCCTGCTCGTGCACGATGATCGGCCATGAGATGCGATTACCGCAGAAATTGAGACGCAGACGGCATTCGCCGGGCCACATTTCGATCACCGTCCCACGCACGTAGACATGGTCTCCGGCCTTGAGATGTTTCAAATCACCACTCCGGCACGACGATTGGCGGGATTGCCAACCGAACTTTTCAGCGCTTCGCGGTGCAGAAGCCAGTAAAGCGTTTCACCGTCTGGTGTTTTGACCGACATCGCCAAGGTCTGCCCGTATACCGACATGGCGATGGAGGATTGCGGCACGGCGGTGATCGTCTCGCCTTTGCCGCGCGCGCCAAGCTTGCGTGCGATATTCCCGGAACACTGAATCGTGATTGCCTGGAAAACCGTCACATCACCGCGTCACTTTGGTAACTCTAAGACGATCCACCGATTGCCTCACACGCCGCGCATGTTGCAGGCTTGCCGTCGCTGAGGAAACGCTAACCAAAAACAAGAATCGGCCGGAGGGGAACATGCCTCGTTTCATCCTGGTCGATATCGAACTCGACGAAATTGTCGGCGATACCGATCGCTTCTACGCGCGGTACTTGCGCACATTGGCTTACTGCCAAGACCGCGAGCTTGATCCGCTCGCGCTCGACAAGCTCACACCCATCGAAGCGGTGACCGTGTTCGATCTCGTCAACGGTGATGATGGCTGGTCGTATCAACTCTCAAACGGCGCGTGCCGATGCGGCTATGAGATTTACGTCGCCGGACCCTTCGCGCGCGTCGTGGTCGAGGCCGGTGATCCTGGACTGGTGGCCAAGGCAAGAGCGCTTCCACTCGCCGCAGTGGTGGAGAGGATCACGCTACTCGCTTAATTCTATTTTTTAGTAGCCACGATTGGAATGTGTTTCGCACTACCTCACGCCAATGCTTGTGCCATGCAAGATGGCAAGGACGGCACCGCCATATGACCATTCGCGGAAGCTCATGATCAGGATGGTGCATTTCGGATTCCGACGATCCACAAACTTCGCATAAATGCCGAGTGATATCTCCACGGGAAACATAGACCTTCGCGATGCTTCGAGCATTTGCGCGCTTGAGTGCATCTCCCGTGAGAGGGTTTTCAATACGCCAGTCTCGCATATAAGCCGCATGGCAAGACGTACAATAACGACCTTTTCGGTCGTTCGACTCCCCACAACTTGAGCAGAATTTGCTCATGCGAATCCCTCAGCCGCAACTCAGCCAAGAGACTACACCTTAGTATCGCTAAGCACAATGCTTAGTGAAATTTCACCGGTTGATCTGAGACACGCCGCGCCGTCAAGGCGCGGCCGATCCGCAGTCTGTCAACGGCACGAAATGGTGCAGTGCGATGCAGTGTTTAAGATCGATTTTAAGGGTGACGCGTGTTGAAGATTCTTAAGGACATGAGAAAGGGAAAACGTCCTCGCTCCGCTCGCTTGCCCTTCGGGCTCGCTGCGCTCGGACTTCCGCAGCATACTCGGCTTGCGCCCGGGCGTCGGAGTGCCATGCAGTGCCACCCCTGTCAAGTTCCATTGTGAACATTGTGAACATATTGCACTGCACTGTTTAGCATTACGATACAACGACTCGGTGCAAAATAAGCCCGTGGCATATGACGTTTAGACCTTTGAGCCGCCAGCGGAAGAACGTGCGCCTAGACACAAAAAATTTTTGATGCAATTTGCCGTCCTCGCGCTTGACAGCCTTGCGAAAGGCGGACCACGCGACCGCTCTGGCGAGGTGAGTTTCGGTCCCCAGATAGCGCAAAGGCCATGCCAAAGCCTCCTCCATGCGGGTGATATCGCTCAAAGATGCTGCACCGCGATAGCGCGATAGCTGGTTGCGGGCGCGGTCATCGTCGGTGAACCAGCCGTCCGTATCGTCCGCCGAATAAACGGGGCGCGGCATGGAGTTGCCGAACTGCCGTGGCCGCGTTTGGCCCGGCAATGACATCAAAACCTCATAAGCCTCGGTGAGGCGGTAATCGACCCACTCCGGTGTCCACGCCGGCGGACACTCGACCTCCTTGCGCTCGCGTGACGCGATCTTGTCCGCCAACGAGAAGGCGTCGGACTCATTATTATAGGGGGACATGGAGGGGGACATTTTTGGGGGACAAGGGGGACAAGATTTCCGGTAAGTAATTGATATTAATGGATTTCGTAATTTTGTCCCCCTCATGTCCCCTTGGGCGCTGTTTCGCGTGTTGCAATGCGCAAAATGGCGGTCGCCTTGGGCTCCACGCTGACGCAGCATTTGGGGAATGGGGAGCGCTCGCAGAGGCACGAACCGTGCGCAAACTTGCAGATGGCGTGGCCGACGGCGGCAATCGCCTTGTCGGCGAACTCGGGTTCAAATCGCGGCTGCCTAGAACGGAGCGAACGCATCGAGGTCCTCCATGGTCATCAGGCTGGATTGGGCTTGTGGCGCCTTCTGCGGCTTCGGCCGCGGCGTGATTCCGCGTACCGCTTTGCCGGTCCACCACACAAAATTCTGCTCGCGGCCGATCACGTCGTATCGCAATAGCGTGGCGCCGGCCCGCTGCATCGCCTTCTTGATGGTGGAGGAGCGCGTGCGCTCATCCTCGGAGTCGATGGGCGCCGAGGCGGCGTACAAGGCGCGCCAGTGCTTGTACTCGACCACGGTCGTATCGGCCGGGATGGCTGCCATCTCGACCGGCGCCGGACGCCCCTTGGTCTCAAGCGCCTTCATCAAGGCTTTGAAGATCAATTCCTCCTGGCCCTTGAGGCGGAAGCCGGTGGTCTGCGCCTCGAACTCGCGATCATCGACGGTGACGCAGACGCAAGAGGTGAGAACCTTCCCATCACGCGGCCGGATGCCGAGCTCGACCGATTTGAGCTTGAACCTGATCTTCTTGCCGTCCTCGCCGTCCTTTTGCTTGTCGAGCACCGCCGTCCTGATCTTGGTGATCTCGTCACGGTTGACCGTGATGACCTGATCGACATTGGCATAAACGGATGTGTGCCCGCGTAACTTGGTGCCGGCCGCGTTCATGTGATGCACGAGACTCACATGGCAGCCAGGACAGGCCGCAGCGATCCGGTCGATGTTTGCCATCACCGTCGACATGTCACGCCCGGAGTTCTCATCGGCGCCCCCGGTCGCTGTCGCCAGCGTGTCGATAAAGAGCGCGCGCAGCGGCACGTCATAGCCGGCAGCCAAACCCTTGACCTCATCAATCAGCCCGGCGGTGTCGCCTTGCGCCGAATAGAGATCGATCTTGGATTGCAGCAGGACGAAGGGAACGCGGGTAACCGAAGGAATGCCGAAGTGCTTGCGGAAGGCGCGCAGGCGCTGTTTGACGCCTCGCGCCCCCTCCCCGGCCTGATAGATCACGAGGCCCGGGGTGAGCACCTTGTTCGCAAAAAAGTCAGGGGCGGATTTTGAACATTGAGGCAGCGACGCCAGCGCGATCGCCATGCCGGCGTGAATGGCCAAGAACGATTTACCCGAACGCGACGGCCCACCGATCACCGACTTGTCGCCGACGGTGAACCAGTCGTCGATCATGAACTCGTGCTCGGGGCCGGGCTCGTCGATGTTCTCGAAAGCGACGGCGCCGAACTTTGAGACAAATGGCTGCTTCTGCCACGGCCGCGCCAAACTCTCGGTCAACTGGATCAGTTGCTCGACCGTGCCGCCCTTGGCCGCCCAATCGACCACGTCCTCTTTCGGCCCGAGACCCGGCAGGTCGAGGCCGCGCACGCGCTTGGCCGCGCCTTTCAGCGATTCCGCCACCTGATCGGCATGGTCGCGGCCCGCAATGCGCGGTGAGCCGTCGGGGTTGAACAACAGCGCGCCGTCCTTGGCGCGCGCCGGCTCGTCGGCGTCGGGAAGGATCACCACATCGGCGTCGCGAAAAAACGCGGCGAACTCGCCCCGCCATTTCTTCGCGCCGCCGGCATTGCACGTCGCGGGAACGCCCCAGTCCCACAGCAGGTCCGCCTTCTTCTCGCCCTCCACGATGTAGACGGTCGACCCGAAGGCGATCGCCTCGATTACCTCGGGCAGCCGATAGATGACCGCCGGTGCGGCCTCGAAGGTTGTGCGCTCGGTGTATTTCCATGCGGTGAACTTCTCGGCATCATACTCGCGCCAATCCTTGCCCGGCCCCTTGCGCATGTACTCGCCGGCGCGGATGCCGTTGATCCATGTCCCGTCCGGCGCCTTGCGGCGCTGCATGAAGGTCTTTTTGTTCTTGCCGTTCTTCTGCTTTTCGTAAGAGCCGTCGGCGTTACGAAACACCTGCCGCACCACCTGAAAGGCCAACGTGCCGGAGGCGTCGACGTAATCGTAAGTCTTCTCGATCTCGCGTTTCGGCCATCGTTCATCATGCGAGGCGTGGCCGTTAAGACGCGGCGGGCGATCCTCGATCTCGAAGCCGTTCGACTTCAACCACGCGAAGGCGTCTTTTCCCTTGGCGCCGTTTAGCTGCTCGATCAGCCAGAGCACGCCGCCGCCTTGATTCATCTCGTGGGAGAAAGCCGTCCCCTTCTCCAAATCGATCGACCATGACCCATTCGCCCCGAACCGCAATTCCCGTTTGCTCGACATGCGCGCATTGGGTTCGCCGAGGAGAATCCTGGCGACGCCCTGCATGTGGGCGGAAAGATCGGAAATATTGGCGGGTGCGTTCACGGCGGTTAATCCAGCACCGCGTTGAACAGGTTATCGGCCACGATCAATTCCAGAAGCTTCGCGATCAGTGCTTGGGTGCTCGCCCCGCGCCGCCGCGCTTCCGCCTCCAACTCGCGCCCCGGCAATTCGCCGATCGCCACGTGCAGAATCCGGATCGGTCCGGAGCGCCGAAGCGTCTGCAACTGTTGCAACGCATCGATTGTCTCGGGAAGGTCGGGCACCTCGCGCCGCAGGCTGATGTCGTGACGGCGGCAGATGGTCCGCAGCGATTCGTATGAACATCCGAGATTGTGGGCGATGGCCCTCCCCGTCATTCCGCGCGCCACAAGCTTGCGGATACGGCGCAGGACGCTCGGGGTGAAGGAAAAGTAAGAGACGGCCTGGTTCACGTCGGCTCCACGCATTTGCACGCGCAAAGCCAGCACATGAGGCAGGAATGGACGCCGGTAACGACCGCAATGTGCCAGCCGCAATCGAGGTAATCGCGCACGCGGTGGTGCTCGACGTAGCGGAAGATTTCCGCCCTATGCGGCATCGGCGTCCTCCATTTGCTCCTCCGGCTCCTTTTGCTTGACCTTCTCTCCCCGCTCCTTCGCCATCGTTTCTTTGACGAGTTTGGCGTGATCGGCACACCATGCGATGAGCTCGCAAATCGACGCACAGATCGCGCGCTCGCGCATGACGGCGGATTTGATCGTCGGATCGATGGCGTCGAGTTGTTCTTCGCGACGGGAAAATTCGGAAAGCGTTACGTCACGGCGCGAATGCTCCGCGCAAATGAAGCGGAACATGTCGGTGTAGGTGACGCGAGTCACAGCAGCACCTCCTGCTTGGGAGGTTTCGACGGCTCGATGAACATGTCGGGTTGCTTGAGCGCTTCGGAAATGCGCCGCCAGGCGATGTCGAAGTATTTTTCTTCCACCTCGATACCGATGAATTTGCGGCCGAGCTTGACGGCGGCAACGCCCGTGGTGCCGGAGCCCATGAAGGGGTCGAGGATGAGAGTCGCGGGCGGCGGTATTTGCTCAATGCACCACTGCATCACCTGCAGCGGCTTTTGCGTCGGGTGCTCTTTGCCGTCCTTTAGCGCACGCGAGCGCGGATAATGCATGCGCCGCGCTGCACCTTTCCACGAACAATAGGCCATTTCTACGTCAGCGAGAGAGAAATCAGTCTGGCCCTTGTCCCAAATCAGCCACTTCATTGAAGGCGGGTAAAAGTCGGTGAAGTAATTTCCGCCCCAATAGATTTGATGGTCGCTACACAGGCTAAGGGCGTCGAATATCTCGCGCGCGGGACGCTCTTTGTCCCACGCCAAATTCTCTCTCAGAGGTGTCCAACCATGCGACGCCTGGAACGACCCCTGCCGACCGTAATCGATCCCATACGGCGGATCGGTCACCACGGCATCGACCTTGCCGAGTGTCGGAGGAACTAATCTGCAATCCGCGTTGTAAAGGGTAATACCCTCCGCTAAGTGCTCAACTCTCATTGACGCCCTCCCAAATAACCTTGAAGGGAAGAGGGCCGTGCTTTAGTTCTAGTGCATGAACTGCGTTGCAGGGGCGACAAAGAAGCTCTAAGTCGTCAATCGGTCTCTCCATTTTGGCGATGCGCCGATAAAACTTCCCCTTTAGCTCTTTTAATTCCTTTCCGCCGCCACCGTTCTTATGGTTGATCTCCAATAGCTTCGGGTTATTGCACCCACACCGGACGCAAACCAAATCTCCACGGCCGACCAATAGCGCCGCTCGGCGCCTATATACGCGATCCCACTCGCCGCCGGGCCTCTTTCTTTTTTTGGCGGTTTTTAGCAACGCTATATTTTTCTTTCCTTCGTAATTTCTATCTCGAACCGACTTTACCTTTTGACAGCGCGGACATCGCTCAAAGCCAAATCCGGTTGTTGGCTTCCATGTCCAATCGCACGCCCGGCACGCGACGACTGATTTGATCGGTGTTCTGCCCCATGGCTTCCGCCTCGGGTTAATAGCGATGCGCTCATCGCCGCAATCGCC